>JABMRB010001116.1 GCA_013202865.1 Candidatus Nealsoniibacteriota bacterium
ATTTAGTCCAGTTCCGCGAACCGGCCCAACCGGGCACATGGGCGATGCGAGCCTTGTTGGCGGGAGTCTCGTCGGTCGAAAGCCACAACTCGCCGCCGTCGTCCGTAGCAATCCAGAACGTGTGATTGCCGGTCGCGTAAGGATACAGGTAGCCGTACATCCGCCCGCCGTATTGTTCCGCCCAGTTGGTGGGGGTCTCGAAGAGCGTGTAGTACGCTTGCCCGTCGGGGTTGTCCGGGTAGTCCGGATCGCCGGCCAGGTCGCCGACGGCCGTGCCGCCAATGCCGGTCCAGTACTCCCAGAGGATCGTGCCGCCGATCTGGAACGACGCCTGCAAGTTCGTCGGCATCGGGTCGCCGGAAATGGTCTGCACGTTATTGACCGTCACCGTATGGGTCGTCCCCGACGCCATGGCGAACGTCGTTACGACGACCGTGAAGGCGTCCGATTGCAGCGCGGCCGAGAGCACCGTCGTGCCGTTGATCTGGTAGTTGCCGGCCGATTCCGCCGACGCACGCTGCAGCGGTTCGGTGAAGACCAGACGCACGCTGGCCGAATTGGGTGCCTCGGCCGACGCGATGCCGACCGGCGCCACGCTGATCGCCGCGGAAAACGGGCTGGCGAACGCGTCGGCGTTGACGGCCATGACCTGATACGTGTGTCGCGTGCCGGCAGCCACGTCGGTGTCGCTATAGGTAGCCCCGGCCGACGTGTCGTAGGGCTGCCCGTCCCGATAAATCGCATAGTGGTCCACACCGCTCTCCGGGTCGACCGACGCGCTCCAACGCAGGTCGACACGGTTGCTGCCCACGGCCACGGCGCTGAGATCGTTCGGTGTCGACGGCGAGGTGACGTCGGGCAACGTGCCGAAAGGCGTCAACCGGGCCGCAGGGATCGGCGCGGCCGGATCGCCCGGATCCTCCCACGTGCCGCCGGGTAACTGCCACCGAACCGAAAGGCTGTCGTCGCCGCTGCCCTCCTTGTGGACCGCCTCGATGTAGTACCGCAGACCGGCCGACAGGTAAACCGCCGCCGACTGCTGGTTCGCCTGGGCCGAGTAATTACGCCAGGACGTCGCTCCGTTGACGTACGCAATTCGAGTCGCCCCGGCCGGATCGTCGTCACCCGAGAGAAGCAACTCGCTGCTGTCGTCGCTGGAAATCCAAAACGTATACAACCCGGAGACGGGCGGATGGACGTACCCGCGCATCCGCGTGCCGTAGTCGTCGCCCCAGCCGGTCGGCGCTTCAAACGAAATCGGGTAGGTCTTCCCGTACGGGTTATCCGGGTAGTCGGCGTCGAGCGTCAAATTCCAGACGGCCGCTCCACCCAGCCCGGTCCAAACCTCGCGCAACATCGCCCCGGCGGCGCTGGGGTAGTAGTCGAACCTCAACTGCTGGGTAAGCGGCATCGGCAAACCGGACAGCGTAGATACGCCGGCCACCGTCAGCGTGTAGCTGTCGCCAGGGACGAGCTGCGACGTGGTCAACAAGACCGTCGTGCCGTCGCCCTGCAACTCGGCGTGCGCGATCGCAGCGCCGGCAAGCGTGTAGTTTGCCGCCGATTCGGCCGAGGCCTCCACGACCGGCTCGTTGAACGTCAGGCGGATCGTCGTCGCCGCGGGCACACCGTACGTCTCGATACCGGGGATCGTCACGCTGGAGGCCGTCGAAATCGCGCTCTCGTACTGATCGCGATTCACCGCCGACACCTCGTACGTATAGGTCTCCACCGGCGTTACGTCGGCGTCGGTATAGGCGGGCGACGTCGACGTGCCAACTGCCAGGCCGTTGCGATAAACCACGTAATGGTCGACGTAGCTATCCGGGTCGACGACCGCGTCCCAAGTCAATTCGACTTGCGTCGCGGGCATCAGGCCGATCTCAGCCGCGAGCCCGGCCGGAGCGATCGGGGGCGTCGTATCCAGCGCCGAGTTGGCCGCGCCGGGCGTGCCGTAAAATACGTCCGAGCGCCAATTGGACGGGTCGTTTCCATAGGCCTCCGCGTCGGAGCGACCGAGCGTCGGGCCATGGCCGTCCGGCTCCAGGGGCCACGGCGCCACGTCGTTGTAGTTGACGTAGTCGATGCGATAGTAAGGGATGTACCCGCTGGGATCGGGGTCGCCGACGTGCAGCAGCTTCACCTTCTCACCGTCGTTACCCAGATTGCCCGTGTACTCGCCGACCACGGTGATGCCGTTGCCGGCAATGTCATAACGCAAGTCGAAGGCGTCGTAGTTGCGGGCGATCACGATGTACTCTTCCGGACCGATCGTGGCCGGGCCGGCCGCGGTGTAGGGGGAATCAAGCACCGCATCTTCCACGGTGACGGTCGTCGAACTGCCGACGAACTTTACCTGATCGGCGATCGTCCAGTTGTCCGGATTGTTTGTACCGCGGGAAAGAACGACCTGCCCGCTGCCGTCGAAGTAGTAGGAGCCGAGCGAGACCCAGCCCTGCGGATCCATGGTGGCGGAGCCCTCATCATCTGCCTCGGGCTTCTGGTCGCGAACCACCATGGTCGATCCGTTCTGGTGGGTGATCTCGTAATTGGCCTGGCCGTCGAGGTCGCGCGGGTTGCCTTCCGGGTCGAGCAGATCCCAGCGGGCGAAGACCTCGTAGACGTCCACGCTGGCTGGCAACACGGCGTTCCACGTGGCCGTGGCCCCTTGCTCCAACGTCCACGCCGCTGTTTGCGACTGAAGCGGCGCGTCCTCGGCGTCGTACCAACCGAACGTGAAACCGATCCCGTTGCCGATGTAATAGTCTCGTAGCGGATAGGACGTTGTCGTCGAGGTGTTGTAGATCTCGACAAACTCGAAGTCGTCGTCGTTGATCAGCCCGGCCGCAATCTCCCCGGCCGTTGGGTCGCTTGGGTGGTATCCCAATTCGTTGATGACGAGGTCTTCGAGGTACGGTGCGGCATTGGCCGCTTCGGGGGTCGGTGTGACAAGTAGCGTAAAGTCGGTTCCGCCGGTGCTCTTGGTGTGCAGCCCGATGGAGCGATTTGCCGGCGAGGCACCGAAGTCGACGTGTTCGCGATATCCACCCGCTGTGCCGCCCGCGTTGGACGAGAGATAGACGTCGTCGCCCAGTTCGCTCAGCGCGAAAGTCGCCCCGAAGTGCGCATTCTCGTAGAGCATCCGGTAACCGCCGGATTCGATCGGCGGCATCGTAGGGATCTGGTATTTTGCCAGCACCTCGTTGCCCGCCTCGTCGGTCTTCTGATCGCTGAGGTACCATCCACTGACGTCGATCGACGAATCGGCCGTGTTGTGCAACTCGATCGAATCGAACAGAGGGAAGTTGCTGTGGGCAAGGACCTCGTTGACGACGACCGATCCCGGGGCGATCAACACGTCGTCGCTGCCGGGAGTACCGCCGGGTGCGGCACTGGCCCGCCAGGCGTCGCTCGTACTCCAGAACTCCGCAGCACTGTGTCCCTCGCTGCCGGCGGCACTGTGTCCCTCGCTGCCGGCGGCACTGTGTCCCTCGCTGCCGGCGGCACTGTATGGATCGCGGATCGAAAGCGAGAAGCCGTCGCCGTCGGTGTGGTCGTACCAGCCGTCGTTGTAGCGCAACTGCTGTACTATGCCGCCGATCGGCGAGTCCAGTTCGATCCATTCGCCCTCGTTATTGAGCCAGCCCGTATATGTTCCCGCCACCTTGTCGGCAAGGCCCGGATAGCGGGCATTGAACGCCGCCTCGTTTTTCACCGCCACGACGTACTCGCCGGGAGCGATCGAAACGTCCGGAAACGTGAAATCAATTCCGTCGCCGAACCGCAGTCCCTCCAGAGGGAGCACGTCGGTGGCCGAGATGTTCGTGATCTCGATGAACTCGAAAGCCTCCTTGTCGGTGAATCCCGCCGTCACCTCGGCCGGAGTCGGTGCGGCCGGATTGTACATGATCTCGCTGATGCGAATGTCGGGCGTCAGATCGACGTAGTAGGTCGACTCGTTTAGCGCGCTCCAAGTACCGCCCGAGTAGACCCGCGCCTTGACGTGTGTCCCCTGGTTCAGCGTTACCGGTCCGCCATAGGCGTCGCCCACGTCCGGAGCCCCGCCGCCGAGCGGTCGCGGATCGGAACCATCGGTCGTGTAGTAGATCGTGCCGGCCGGTGCGTCGATCGAGAGCGCGTCGTCCAGTTCGATAATCCCGCCGTGCTGGTAGGACCCGTTGATATTGAACGAAGGCGCAACGACGTTCGGATAGAGGTTGATGTTCTTGAGCTGTTGCAGGACAATGGCCGGGCGCTGCGGCATGTAGGTGTTCAACACGTAGTCACGTCTGGAGGCCCAGCTCGCCTGCGTGTAGGGTGTGGCACTGGCCTGGTCGCCCCAACGCGCCGACTCGGAGATGATCGCCGCCTCGACCTGATCGGAAAGCTCTTGGTACCGGGCGCGCGAGACGTCCGCGGTACCCGGGCCGCCGTTGAACATCTGCCGGTGGACGTGATCGGCGAACAACATGCGGAACTCCGCGTTGTTCCTCAGTTCGATATACGGTTCCGCGGGGCTGTTGGCGTTGTTCACGCCGGTCCGGTTGGCATTGAGATCGGACCAGACGATGATCGCCCCTTCCGAATCCCAGTTGAAGAACTTGTAGCCGGTCGCGTTGGGAGGCCGGCGGGCGGCGCCGTACCAGTTGTGGCTCGGCCAGTCGCCCGTGCCGCCCCAGAAGTTGCTGAGCATGTAGTCGATCAGGTTGTCGACGTCCAGCAGGTCGTCGTAGTCCGGGTTGTTCGTACCGTCCGGGTTGTTGCCTTGGATTTTCTGATAGGAGGCCATGTCGGAGAGCCCCGCGCGAACCTGCGCGAGCATGGCGTTCCATGTGGTCGTATTGCTTTCGCCGGTCGGACTGGCGGAGTTCAGCGCATCCCACTCCTCCTTCTCGCCGCCGAAGTAAGTGGCCGAGAAGGACGCTTCGGGCCGCTCCACCGGGTTGTATAGCCCCCAATAGAGCCCGTTGACGTAGAGATGCACGTACGTCCCATGACTGGCCGGTTGCCCGAAGGCCAGCTCGGTCCGCCGCATGAATTCGTCGACGATGTACTGCGTATTGTTCTTACCCCAATTATTCCAGGCGTCGTTGGCGCCGGCGCGGAGGATGATCGTATCGAATCTGGTGGCTGCATTCGTGTTCTCAGGGTCGCTGCCCTCGAACAACGGGAAGTTCAGTTTCGTAGGCCCGTATTCTCCCTTGAACAGCAGGCGGAAGCTCTTCTTCCGCGTGAGATTCATCCCGCGAAAAGCCCCGCCGTAGATCCGCAGCCCGGCGTCGACCTGGAACCCGGTCGTCCCGTCGGTGTTGATCCATTCGACCGAGGTCGGCTTCTCCCAAGCGGCACCTTCTGAGCCCGAGTTCTGATAGATGCCGCTGGAACCGAAAAGGTTGTTTATGCCGGTCACGATCGACATTGAGGGCAGCGACAGCAGCGAGTCCTTCATCTGGTCGCTGTAGAGCGGGTTGTTGACAACGTCCGGGTCCATCTCGTAGTCGGCCGTAGTGCCTCCCCAAGTGGCCGGGAAGCCCGACGGATTGACCGGCTGATGGAGCACGTCGTTGAGGAAGATGTAGGTTTGCGTGTCGACGTTGGTCGGCTCGTAGGCCGTTTTCGTCGCGATCGCTCGAACGACCGTCGTCGTGGTGATCGGCACGGGCGTCGTGTAGAGCAGCCCGTCGGTCTCGCTCGGCTCGGACCCGTCTATGGTGTAATAGACGTCCGCGCCGACGGTCGGCGTGCTGATTTCCAGCAGGAACGGTTCGTCGTAGAACCCGCGGTCGTGCGAGAAGGTCGTGTCTTCAACGTGCAACCAGTCCTCCGACGCGTTGACGTCCCCGGGCGTGGCCGAGGCGAAGAAGTGTTCGCCCAGGCCTTCGTAGGTGATCTGCACCAACTCGGGCAACACGAGAAAGTCTCCGTCGCCGGCCGTGCGGTTCATCGCGTGGACGGCCAGCACGTTCGGCCCGGCGACCAGATGGCCGAGATAGTCCGAGACGTCGACGTTCTCCCACGCCGTAGCCTGTTCGTCGGTCTGCTCGGCCGTGGCGGCGGAATTCCACGTCGGCGCGGCGGGGGCGTTCCGCTCGGCGATCTGATGGCCGTTGAGATACGCGATGTACCCGTCGTCGTACTTCATCTTCAACGTCAACGACTGGTAGTCCGTCGGAACGGCCACGTCGAAGGAAAAACGCAGGAACATCGAGGCGTTGCCGTCCTTCATCTCGTTCTCTACGTCGGTTGCGACAAGGCCGGTGAAGGTTGAACCAGTGCCGCCGCCGGAGATCGGCTCGCTGCCGACGGCCAGCCCACCGGCGGCCGTATCGCCCACCAGACGAAACGCCCCGGTGTCGAACGACGTGTACGAGCCTTGCGCGGCGAATAGCTCCACCGATGCCCCGCCGCCGCGTTCGTAGTAGACCAGTTCCAACGGATAGGTGCCCGCCGTGGGGAAGCTGAACGCACCCAGCGTATCGCCGTTGCCGCGCGGGTTGTAAAAGGAGATCGTGTCACTGCCGGCCGCCGTATTGGAGTTACCCACGGCCGAGGTCGTCACGCCGGGGATCGTCAGCCGGAACCCGTCGTCGCTATTGACGCCGAAGGACCATTGCCCGGCCGAGGGGATCGCCACGAAGCCGGTCGCCTTCAGGACGAAGTTGTCCGCTACGCCGGTCAGGCCCGGGAAATCGACCTCCCCCGACAGGTAACGTCCGTGCCCGTCGCTGTTCCAGTAGTTGATCACATCGCGGTTTTCCGACCAACTGCCGATCTGCATTGCGGGATTGTCGAGCACGCTTTGAGCGATGTCCAAGTTGCCGACGTCCGTGTTGGCGGTGTAGTTGTACACCGCGAAGCCGGCAACCGTGTCGGCGAAACCGATGCCCGTCTTGCCGACGTCCCAAGCGCCGTCGTCGTGGTCTATCGACGTCCAATCGCCCTGGTCGCTGCCGGGGACCAGATACGTCGCCGAATCACCGGTGGCGACGAAGTAGGTCGTGTCGACGTCCTGGCCGATGCCGTAGGAGACGTCGGCGATCTGCGGCGGAAACTCGTTGTACTCGTGGATGACGGTGCCCTGGTCGTCGATCAGGCCAAGGTATTCACCGCCGCCGCTGAGCTTGAAATTAGTGTGCAACTCGGCGGCCGGGTCGCGACGGTCCTTGTCGGAGGCGAAGATCACGCGGAACTCACCCGGCCCCAGTGACACGGCGGGAAAGGTCCAGTCGTTGCCGCTGTCCTGAAGTTTCCACCCGGTCAAATCGACCGTCTGGGTGCCCGGGTTGTGGATCTCCAACCAATCGGAAAGCTCTCCATCCCCGTCGCGCAGCCCCTCGGTCGGGTGATCGTTGATCGCCATGAACTCGCTGATCACCGGGCCATAGCCGTCGAGCACCAACCGCGCCTCCAGCGGTTCAAACGAAAGTCGGCCGCGAGAGACGCTGCGCCGCCGCCGCGATTCGGATGCTTCGGCTCTTCTCTTGTTGCGATACACTGCGGGCCATCTCCCAGGCGTGGACTACTGCTACGCGTTTCAAGTGCGGTTCATCGCGACGTGCTTATTGGGGCAGAAATCCCCCGAACGGGCATCCACACGCCATCGGTATCCATTATGATCGAACTCCGCCATTTCTGCAACGTTTTGACCGCGGCCGGTCACTCGGGCCAATACGTCGCCAACAAATGGTCGATGGCCCCCGCGGCAGCGTCCTTCAGTGCCGCCGGCAGCGAGGGACGCTGTGCCGAGAGTTGGGGGGGTGGCCGGTCAAGGTCCGAGAGCCAAGCCAGTTCGGCCGCCGCCGCCTCGCCGGTCAGGCCGACTAGCTCAACGACGAGGTCGACCGCCACGGAGTACACGCTATCGAGATCGATCAGTTCAGAACGATTGCCGACGTGTACTTCCAGATTCGACAGGATCTGCCGGGCCGTGATCGAGTGCGGGCCGCCGTCGAGCGTCAGGTTGCCGTCGGTGACCACGGCCATCGAAACTCCATTAGCCGTAGCCGATCCGATCAACTGCCCGTCGGCAAAGATCTCCACGTCGGCGCCGGGGATCAGTCCGTCAAGTTGGAAACCAAGCGCCTGGCCGGGTGAGTTATTCAGAGTAGTGATTCCGTCACCCGGATCGCCCGTGTCGAAAGCGGGTAGTAGCTCCAGGCCGGTCGGCGCATCGGGATGGACGAAGACGGGGACCCACTGTGTGTCCCAGGCGTTGCCGCTCACGCCGACCAAGATGTCGTACACACCCATCACGCCGCCGGTAGGCGTGATCGTCAATTCACCGGTCGTGCCATTGATGGTTACGTCCAGCGGGGAGTTTTCGCGTAAGGCATATCCGTAGGTAGGCGCATCGCCTTCCACGTCGATACTGGCAAGCGTAAGGGGCACCAGCGTATCCACGGTCGTGTGGACGTCGTCGATCGGCGTCAGGAAGGGGCTGTTGTTGTACGTATCCGGCTCGATGGTGACGTGGAACGTGCGCTGCGTCGTGTAGGTTCCGTCGCTGACGGTCACCGTAACGTCGGCCTCGCCCGAGGTGCCTTCCGGGGCCGAGAGCATCAGCACGCCGTTCTCCTCGTCGATCTCGACGGTGGCCGAGCCGATCACCACGTCCTCCACCGGCCGTTCGCTAAGGGTCTCCACGGCCGCGATCGCCTCCCGAACGTCGTCCCCTTCGGTCAGGTAGCCGAAGATCGAGTGATTGAAATCGAGCCACCGGGTGGGTACGGCGGTGATGAAGAATTGGGAGTCGTTGGTGTCGTCGTTGCTGCTCTTGGCCATGGATAGCACCCGGCTGCCCGTGTGTTGCAGTTCAGGATGGAACTCGTCGTCGAAGGTGATTCCCGATCCGGCAGAGCCGAACCCGTCGGAACTGCCGCCTTGGATCATGAAGCCGGGGATGACGCGGTGGAAGATCAGCCCGTCGTAGTAGCCCGACTCAGCCAGTTCGATGATCCGACCGGTGACGCCCGGGACACGTCCCTCGAACAGCTCGATGAGCATGTCGCCGCCGGCGAATTGCTCGAAGGGGGCGATGGAAAGTCGCAGGCTGCGGTTGCCCTCGGGAATGAACGTGGCCAACTGATCGCTGCCGGTTACGTCGGCGGAGAAGGTCAGCGCGTCGCCGGCGACGTCGAAGCCGTCCAACGCGACGTGCAGCGGAGCACCCGACGCGACGGTCACGTCGTCGATCGCGGCCAGTGTCGGCGTGGCCAGATCGATCAGCTTCAAGGCGTTATGGAAGCCGGTCTGGTTGTTCCGCGCCAACAATACGTCGGTGGCGTTGACCTTACCGTCGCGGTCGAAATCGTAGGGCAGCGTGACGTTCGCAGGGCCGGAGGTTATGTCGCGGGGGTTATTGCGGGCCAACAGCAGGTCGGCCGTCGTGACCGTCGCGTTGTCGGCCGAATTACCCGCCTCGGCCACCGCGTTGCCTAAGTAGAATACGTCAGCAGTGGGTAGTGGGCAGTGGGCAGTGGACAGAACGGTCACCTCCAGCCACGTGTTGCGGATCGCGTGGTCGGCGAAGGTGATCGTCACCCGATCGCTACCGCCGATGCCGACGTCCGGCTCGAGCGTGACGGACTCGGGATCGGTCGCAACGGACCAGTCACCCGGCGTGTCGTCGTTGCCAACGTGAAACTCGAAGTCGGCCGCAACCGGCGTGTAGCCGTCGGGCAGCCCGTCGATGTCCACCATGATCCCGTTGATGCCACGGCCGTAGCTGGTGTAGTTCTCCAGCGACGCGATCTCACCGGGCAGCAGGGCCTCTTTGTCGGTGGCGATGGCCGTGGCGTCGTCGTAAGCCGGATTGCCGGCCGGGTCGTCCCAGTAGGAGTTATTATAGAAGACGTGCCTGCCGACGACGCCGACGGACAGCAACCGCCGATCCTCCAACGGCTCGAACCGCAGTCGGCGCATCCCGGCCTCGCCACGCGCGGCTCGACGACAAGCAGTTAGTCTACCGGTACGCATCGGTATTCTCTGTGGTGCAGGCTCAGAGTCGGTGCAGAGACAACCCTCATCATACCCCACGGCCGCGACGCCTGTCAAGCTTGCGGAACCCCCAGTCCACCTGGGGTCAGACCGACGTTGATCAGCAGGACCTGGTTTTCGTAGTGATCGCCCACCACATGGCCGAACTGAAGTTCGGGACCGATGCGGTCGTCTCGCGCGCCGTAGCCGACCGTCAGCCCGCCTTTGCGGTCGAAATACCAGATCCAGACGTCGTCGCGGACCACCCAATCGCCCTTTTCGTCAACCAAATGTTTGAAGCGATCGGCCGTCGCGGGATCCTTGACCAGGTATTCCAGGCCGCCCTTTCCTTCGTTTCGCTGAAGGTTACCCCGGATCGCGCCCGCCCCTTCCATGTTCGACTGCCCGGCCAGGA
>JABMRB010000116.1 GCA_013202865.1 Candidatus Nealsoniibacteriota bacterium
ACTTGACTTAGGGCAACCGATCAGAAACGGGCGTCGACGTAACGTGCTGAAATGAAACGAGTTCGGGCAATCCTCCCGCACCGGCCGTCGCCGTAAGTAATTCAACGCAGTTTGCGAAAAACAGGGGTATGCACTGATTCTCATAACTCGTTGTC
The DNA here is from genome assembly GCA_013202865.1 of Candidatus Nealsoniibacteriota bacterium. Lineage (GTDB taxonomy): Bacteria > Planctomycetota > Planctomycetia > Pirellulales > Thermoguttaceae > JABMRB01. The sequence goes on from JABMRB010000116.1 coordinate 156, forward strand.
CCATAACATCTTACGACGAAATTGCGACCTATTGTTGATCTTGGGCCAATAGCCCGATCGATGATTCTAAGCTGATTCTAATCGACGTAACTCCTTATTTCAAGCCGGTTTAGTGAACCACTCGACCGATCGGCGGCCGTGACCTCAAAATGCAAAGGTGGGGCAAAATTAGGTTCATCGCGAAAACTGGGTTGCGGCCGTCGCCGCCAAGCCGATCTCTTGCAGTAGTGTGGTAATATGTGGTATTGGGTCGGTAGCTGCACTCGCCGGAGTGCGGAATTCACGGTCTGGCGACCGTAGCTACCCAATTTCAACCCATTTTGACAAAAAATGGCTGGCGAGAACCTCGATCTGACTAGCGGCAAGCAGCCCGCATCCCCCGGCAAGAGGGGGGTGTCTGCGCGGCGGTTCGTCGGCATCCGATTTGACTGTTGTGACGTCTACACAAGGGTTTACGTCAATCGGGACGAGACTGCCTACGAGGGCCGTTGCCCGAAATGCTCCCGCCGGGTCCAACTCGCCATCGGCCCGGGCGGGACCGACTGCCGATTCTTCACTGCCTATTGAATCAAAAGCGGCTTTCGGCTATTCTCCCCGCCGCTCTCCTCTTCTTCCATTCATCATTCATCATTCTACATTCATCATTTCCGCCGATGGACTACGAAATCCAGCGTTGCACGCGACACTGCGCCACCAGCGGCCGGGAACTGGCCCCGGGCGAGGCGTTCTACTCGGTCTTGCGGGCCGAGGGGGCCGACTTGCTGCGGTTGGACTACGCGACGGACGCCTGGCAGGGGCCGCCGGAGGACGCGATCGGGTGGTGGAAGTCGCAGATTCCCGACCGCAGTACCCAGCGTAAGCACTGGGCCCCGAACGACGTGATGCTCCAGTTCTTCGACGAACTGGCCGAGCAGCCCCTGAAACAGGACATGCGTTACGTGCTGGCGTTGCTGTTGGTGCGTCGTCGCGTGATGCGTATGGAAGAGAGCGAGGTGGACGAGCACGGCCGCGAGATCGTGGTCCTCTATTGTCCCCGTCGCGAGGCCACGTACCGGCTTGCCGTGGCGGAGCCGCCGCCGTCGCGCGCCGATGAAATCCAGGAAGAGTTGGCCAAGTTGTTGGAGTAATCGCATGAAACAACACCGAAGCTGGACCAAGCTACTAACGGCCGTGGGGCTGATCGGCCTGTGCGGATCGAACTGCAATTGTTGGCTCTGGCAATCTCCTCCACAACCGCGGATCCTGTCGCTGCAACCGACCGTCGAGGAGGTGATCGGCGTCGTGAACGCCAACAACGGGCAAATCAACAGCTTCTCCACCGGCAATGCGACGCTCAGCGGCCCGGGGATCCCCACGTTGCGGGCGAACCTGGCGTTTGAACGGCCCAAACGGCTGAGGCTGCGGGCCGAGATGATGGGCTCCTCCGAATTGGACGTCGGCAGCAACGACGAGCTGTTCTGGTTCTGGATCAAGCGCAACGAGCCCCGGGCGTTGTTCTATTGCCGACACGACCAGTTCGGCAGCAGCAAGGCCCGGCAGATGATCCCCGTCGACCCCGACTGGCTGGCCGATGCCTTAGGCACGGTTTGTCTCGACCCCGGCTTGCCCTACCAAGGGCCGTATCCGATGAAGAACGATCTGCTGGAACTCCGCGTGTTGCTCGACACGCCCGAGGGCCAGCAGACCCGACGGATCGTTGTCAACGGCCAGGGTTTGGTTGTCGAGCAGTATCTCTACGACACGGGCGGGTATTTGATCGCGAGTTCAAAGGCCAGCCGACATCGCCGCGACGACTTCAGCGGGTTGTGGATGCCGGGCGTGGTGCAGATCGACTCGCCGCGGGCGAAGTTCGCGATGCGTCTGGATTTGGGCACCCTGCAAATCAACCGCCTGGAAGGCGACCCGGCCGCCTTGTTCGCCATGCCGCAGTACCCGGGCTGGCCACCGGTCGACCTGGGCGATCCGAACCTCCAGTTCGCCCCGACGCAACCCGCAGCGAGAGTGTCGCTTAGGCCGCGCGAGCGGTAGGGGGGAGAACGGAAAGCGGAAAGTGGAAAGTGGGGAGTGGGGAGTTGTCAGTTTTTGCTTCGATCTTTAGCACGGAGAATGCAGCACGTTCGTTGCTCCATTTCTTCGTAGGCGACCTGGGATTCTGGCGTTGACCTGGTAGCGGCGGGCAGATTATCATATCTACTCCAGTACCCGCATCTTCCCGGCGGTCGCAGCAGCGGTCTTCCCGCAGAAGCCGTGCGGCCATCGTCCGGGGAAACGACCCAACGAAGCGACATCCATGACTGCCATTCTAGGCATTTCGGCCTTTTATCACGACTCGGCCGCTGCGCTCGTGGTCGACGGCCGGATCGTTGCGGCTGCGCAAGAGGAGCGGTTCACGCGCAATAAGCACGACCACCGCTTCCCGCAGCACGCGGTGGATTTCTGCCTGGGTGAGGTGGGCCTGGCTCCGGAAGACCTCGACTACGTTGCGTTCTACGACAAACCGCTGACGAAGTTCGAGCGGCTGTTGGAGACCTACGTGTCGTTTGTGCCGGCCGGCTATCGATCGTTTCGCCAGGCGATGCCGCTGTGGCTGCGGCAGAAGCTGCACTTGCCTCGCGAAATGAGCAAGGGACTGCACGACCGCTACCGGGGCCGCTACGTTTTTACCGATCACCACGAATCGCACGCCGCCAGCGCGTTCTTCCCGTCGCCGTTCGACGAGGCCGCGATTATCACGTTCGACGGCGTGGGTGAGTGGTCGACGAGCTGCTACGGCGTCGGCCGGGGTAACCGGGTCGAGCTGCGGCAGGAGATCCGCTTCCCGCACTCGATCGGGCTGCTCTACTCGGCCTTCACCTATTACACGGGCTTCCGCGTTAACAGCGGCGAGTACAAGCTGATGGGGCTGGCCCCTTACGGCCGGCCCGTCTACAAGGACCTGATCCTCGAACACCTGATCGACCTGAAGCAGGACGGTTCGTATCGCATGGACATGCGGTACTTCAACTACTGCCAGGGGCTGACGATGACGTCGAAGCGGTTCGACAAGCTTTTCGGCGGCCCGCCGCGAAAGCCCGAGTCGCCGATCACCCAGCGCGAGATGGATCTGGCCGCATCGATCCAGGCGGTGACCGAAGAGACCATGCTGCGGACTGCGCGGCACGTACACGAGGAAACGGGCATCGAGAACCTGGTGCTGGCCGGCGGCGTGGCGCTGAATTGCGTGGGCAACGGGCGGATCCTGCGCGAGGGACCGTTCGAGAGGATCTGGATTCAACCGGCTGCCGGCGACGCGGGCGGGGCGCTGGGGGCCGCGATGTTTGTCTGGTATCAATTGCTCGAGAATCCGCGGGAGGCGTCGCCCGGTGACCGGCAATACGGTTCGCTGTTGGGCCCGACGTTCACGGACGACGAGATCACCGAAACACTTCAACGGCACGGCGCGGTCTACACGACGGCCGCCAGCGAAGAGCATCTCTGCGACGAGGTGGCGTCGCTGCTGGCTCGCGATAAGGTGGTCGGGTGGTTCCAGGGCCGGATGGAGTTCGGTCCCCGGGCGTTGGGAGCGCGGAGCATTCTGGGCGACGCCCGGAGCGAGAAGATGCAATCGGTGATGAACGTGAAGGTCAAGTTCCGCGAGTCGTTTCGCCCGTTCGCACCGATCGTGCTCCGCGAGCACGTCGACGAATACTTCCAGATGCGCCCGCACGAAGACAGTCCCTACATGTTGCTGGTGGCCCCGGTTCAGGAGTCGATCCGCACGGAACCCGACGACGAATCCCGGCAGGCGTTTGGCATCGACAAGCTGCACCATCGGCGGTCGAGCATTCCGGCGGTCACGCACGTCGACTATTCGGCCCGGGTGCAGACGATCGACTCGGATCGCCATCCGGACCTGCACCGGCTGTTGACCCGTTTTCACGAGAAGACGGGCTGTCCGGTGCTGATCAACACGAGTTTCAACGTCCGTAGCGAGCCGATTGTCTGCACGCCGCAGGACGCCTACAATTGTTTCATGATGACCGATATGGACGTGTTGGTCGTGGGCCGGCAGGTGCTGTTGAAGGAGGAGCAGAAGCAGCAGACGGACGAGAAGGCGCGTGCCAAACACCTGGCCCAATTCGGACTGGATTGACGATGAAGCTTGTCGAGATAAACTGGAACCCGACCGACCGGCAGCTGCGGCAGTTCGGGATGATCTCGTTTGTGGCGCTGCCGCTGTTGGGCTGGTTGTGGAGCGGCCGGGACATGAAGGTGACGGCAGTCACCGCCGCGATCGGCGCCGTGTTGGCCATTGTCGGATGGCTTTATCCGCGCGGGCTGAAGCCGGTCTACGTCGGCTTGACGCTGGTGACAATTCCGATCGGCATGGTGGTCAGCGAGCTGGCCATGGCGGTGGTTTTCTTCGGCCTGATCGTACCGACGGGTCTGGTCTTTCGGCTGATCGGCCGCGACTCGATGCAACGGAAACTCGACCGGGAGGCCGGCAGCTACTGGCAACCAAAGAAACAGCCCCGCGACGCGACCGCTTACCTGCGACAGTCGTAGGACCGCGCGACGGCAAGGCATATAGGTATCCATAGGACGAAGGACGAACCGCAATGGTCGAACCCACGAAATTTGAAGAAGCGGCCGAAGAAAAGGCGATGTCGCTGCCGCAGGAGTTTTGGCTGTTCCTCAAAGAGAACAAGAAGTGGTGGCTGCTGCCGATCGTCATCGTGCTGGCCGGCATCGCCATTTTGAGTGTCTTCGCCAGCGGCAGCGCGGCCCCGTTTATCTACACGATTTTCTAGCGATTCTTGTCCGGCAGGTCGAGATGGCGGGGGGCAAGCTCGCACATGTGCCAGTTGGGTATCTCAATCGGGGACCCTGGCTTCAGCACATCAGGCAGCTTGGCCCCCAAGAGGATCGTGCAGTGGCCGGCCTGCGTGACGCCGGGGAAGCGCAACGGACGGATGATCGCCAGCAGTTGTTTTTCGCGTTCGGCCGCGGTCTGGCCCTCAGACGGCTTGGGTGCGTTCGCCGGGCCGGGCTGTGCCTGGACCGTACATCGGGTGACCTTGCCTCGCTTGTTCAACTCTAGGTAGACGGACGCCACCGAGCCAGCCAGCCACTTCTTCGCGGCGTCTTGTTGGGTGGCCAACAGGCAGCGGGCATCGGCGAAGGTCTTTACCTTGGCGATTTGCTCGGGCGGGAGCTCCGGCAAGGCGAGGTTCAGCGTGAACGTGCAGGTCCCGGTGCGATCCATGGCGGGAAATCGCCACGTGAGGGAGGCAATTTGCTCGAGTTTCCGGCAGTACTCGGCGTGTTTCCCGCGGGCGTCAGGTATCTCCACGCGGCAGAAGGTCGTCTTGCCCTGCTTGTCGACGACGAGCTGGACCGACAGCGACCGGTTGGCCAACTGCAGCGGCTCTGCCAGAGTGCGGGCCGTCTTGATGTACTTCTCGTCGACCACGCGTCGCACGCGAACCGTGTCTTGCGGCGAGAAGACCGTCGCCTCGATTAGCGGCGACGGGACCATCTCGGCCGGATGCGTCGGGAAGTCGGGCGGCAGCGGCCGCGGGATCATCTCGCAAGGCGGCGTCAAGACGGGCGGCTGCGGTGCAAGTTGTGGCGGGACGGATTGATCCGCAGGCATGCCTAGCGCAAGCGTCGCCGAACAAACCCCCGCAACAGCGGCCACGGAGGCTGCGGTCGCCAGCATCCCTCTGCGGGCCGGCGACGGCGATGTGCCCGTCTCCCAGATCTGCGACCTCACGCACCGCACCTGCTCGGCCATGGCGTCGTCGAAGGTCGCGCGCCGGTCGGCCAATTCGGCGGTCAACTCTTCGACGCGCCCTTGCGAAGGCAGCCGCGGTGCGCCGACCAGTCGGCAGATCCGGCCGAGCAGTTCGGCGCTGTTGAGATTCAGCCGTGCGACGAGGCCCTTGACCGTCTTCTCCAGCCGGCCGTCGGCGCGGGTCGGATAGAAGTGGCGCAGCAGATGGAACTCGTAGTCGACGGCCATCGCCAGGTGGTTGGCTCCTGCGGGGGTAAAGTTTCGCGGTGTGAAGATCTCGCGGAACATCTCGTAGGCCAGTTGCACGTTCTCGGCGGCGATGCGGTAGTGACGGCCGAAGTAGCTGCCCAGCAATCGGTTCTCGTGTCGCAGTCGCCGCTCGATTTCGGTGCCGGCGTAGACCTCCACGCGGCAGAAATTCAGCGGAAAGCGGGCATGGCGGCGCATGAAGCGGATGTTCTCCCAGAGATCGGCCAGGCGGGCTTCGGGATCGAACATCAGCAGGTTGAAGCAGGTGTGGATGCCGTGGCGTGCCAGCACGCGTAAGGCCTGATGGTTCTGCCGCCGCTCGGTTCCGCGGCCGAGCGTTTTGAGCCCGGACACGGCGTTGGTCTCCACGCCAAGAAAAACGCGGAACAGCCCGATCTGTTTCAGCCGCGCGATCACGTCGCTATCGACGCTGTCGGGCCGGGCCTTCACTTGCAGGGCGATTTGGCCGACGCGGAGCGCGTCGAGCTGACCTTTCAATTCGCCAAGCCGTGCCAGGTTGGCTTGCTTGCCGGGCAGGAAGAAGTTGTCGTCGTGAAAGTTGTAGATCCGCACGCCGTGGTCGTGGTAGAGCCCGGCCATCTCCCGGGCCACGTGGCGGACGTCTCGCTGGCGGAACCGCTTGCCGCCGTTTTGCCGGTGCCAGGCGTTGATCGAGCAGAAGTGGCAGTTGCCGTAGCAGCCGCGGCTGCCGAGCATGTTGGCGATCGGCAGGCCGAAGTAGTCCTGAAAGGCGTCCGGCCGGGTGGGAAGGGCACGCGAGTCGAGGTCGTCGAGGTTCGCCCGCCGTGGCGTATCCTGAATCTGCCCGTCGGCGTCTCGCCAAGTCAATCCCGTAACACGCCCGGGGCGTTCGAGGTTCTCGATCAGTTCAACGATCGCTTCCTCGCCTTCGCCGTGGATGATCGAGTCGATCGCCGGGTGGTCTTCGAGGACGTCTCGAGCATGGAACGAGGCGAAGTGACCGCCGGCCGTGACGTGCCCCCGATAGCCGACCCCGCGAAGCCGCTCGGCCAGACTGATAAACTCCCGGGCGCGAGCGGTAAAGACCATCGAGAGCCCGACCACCTCCGGCCGGTCGGCCGCAATCCGCTCGACCAGATCGGGGATCTGCTCGGCGGCGTGGAAATCGTAGATTTCGGCGGCGTGCCCTGCCCGCTCCACCGCGGCGTGGAGATAGCGCAAGGCAAGGTTTTCCTCCAATTCGGGGCCTACCAGGGCAACTTTCATGGGCGGGGCTCCTTTGGGGGTGGGCAGTAGCTGGACTCGCAAGAGTTCAGCCGTAACGCGAAAGACCGAATTCTTGCGAATCCGGCTACGAAATCGGCGTCTATACCTTGTAAGACGTAGCTCACCGCCAAAAGGTTCCCGGGCAACCTGCCTCCGGCCCCTAGCCGGCGGGCTGCGTTGGTACACGATCCGATATCTTCCTACCACCCCGGCGGCTGTTAGTCGCCGGCTATTGTCTTGTTTGAGGGAGGGCCCGTCAGATGCACGACCGAGCGTTCCAAACACGGTCGCTTGATGACGTGTACCGAAACATCCGTGAGTTGATGGCACAAACCGCCGAATACGGGCCGAGCGGCTGCCGCATCAATCCCCATTGATGCCTCCGGACGTCGTTTGAGGTTCATGCCGTGGGCGAGCGTGAAATCCGTATTTTCACGGGGTTGTGACATCGCCGTAATTATTTGGCCCCGCGGGAGACGTTACAGGGACAGAACGAACTGGACCAGATCGTCGAGTTGCTTTTCGCCGAGCTTCTTATCCGTCTGGCCGTGCTTGCCCTCGGCGAGCAGCTCCTTAACCGTCGCGTACCGCCCGTCGTGCAAATATGGCGAGGTCCGCCAGCATTCGACCAGCGTGGGCGTGTCG
>JABMRB010001117.1 GCA_013202865.1 Candidatus Nealsoniibacteriota bacterium
GGCTTGCCCTGACATGCACACAAGAGCAACCTTTCGCTTGTCAGGGCAAGCCCTGACCTACAGCCGAAAAAAACCGGCGAAGTATTCGATCTTGGCGGCCTTGCCGTGCGTATCCTTCAGGCCGGTGATCTCGACCCAATATCCTGTGTTGGCCGAGATGTTCACGTCCTCGGGCCGGAAGATGATGCAATTGCCGATGCCGTGGTTCGTTTCCGACACGCCGAAGTAGTCGAGCTTCAGCGCCTGGGGTGCTTTCTGCATGGTGCCGGCGCGGAGATCCAGTTGGGCGGGCCAAATCTGCACGCCGACGGCCTTGAGCGTAGGGGGCTCGTACTTGGCCGGGTTGAGCGACACGCTCCAGGCGTAGCGGCTGCCGAACGTGCTGGTGGGAATCAGGCCCGGCGGCGGGAAGGCGACGAACTCGTAGTCGGGTACTTTCGCCCGGCTGCCGTCCATCGACCACATGGCCGCGAACTGCTTGGCCCCGGAGAAGCCCGTCTTCTGCATCGCCGGATTGAGGCACCAACGCCGGTGGCCGAGCCGCTCGATGTTCGTCGGATCGGAATCGTCCATGTAACACTTGACCGAGCCGACCATCGAGCCGCCGCGATAGATGTTGCAGCTCGCAGCACCGTCGCGGGCGAACTCGTAGTCGGTCGGCGGCAGGCCGGGGTTCTCGGGCGTGTGGGTCAGCCGGCCCAGGCGGCTGAGGATCTGGACGGTCGCCTCGGCCGCGGCGTTGTAGTTGTGATCGAGCGCGAGGTCGCGATAGGGCACGCCGCAAAGGAAGCGATACGACATCAACACGCGTAACGCCGCTTCCCGCTGCCGATGCTTCACCGGATCGCGCAAGGCCGCTTGAATCGCCGCGCTGACCTGCGGCACATCGCCGACCGTTTCGACGGGCATCTTCGCGATGGCGGCCAGTTCGGCGGAGATCAGTGCCGGCGAACGGGGGATCAGCAGGCGGCCGTCGAGCCAGATCTCGTCCTTGACGACGCGACCGCCGTCGAACTGTTGCACGGCCCCGTGCAGCTTGCCGTCGCGATAGTTCGACGTTTTTGTCGGCGATCCGTCCTCGGCGAACTCCTGACACTTGCCGGTCCGCAGGCCTTCGCGGTAGGTCGCCCGCAGCTTGATCCGCCCGCTGGCGTGGTAGCCCTTGATCGGTCCGAACAGTTTTCCATGGACGTACCGGGCCTGACCCTTGCGCATCCCGTCGGGATAGAACGCATTGAAGTCCCCGTGCCGCTTCCCGTCCACGTCGACCGAATAGAGGTACTTCTTCGCCCCGTCCGCGTACCTCTCGACGCGACTTTCATCCGCCATCACCGCGGTCGGGAGACCGGGCAGCAGCACGGCGATTACCAGATACCGACAGGCGTTTGCGTTGAGAACAGGCTTGTTGTGCATCGTTGCAGTGTACGCGATTGCCGGTCGGAATGATAGGGTGACGGATCTCTCTAGTTCGCCGGGTTTGTAGTACCGCCTTCAGGCGGAAAACGCCTTACCTGGGTACGCCGGAATACCCCATCTTCCGGCTGAAGCCGGTACTACGAACGACCGATCTTCAGGGCGACGAAAGCGGATCTATCAGGTACACGGCCAGCAGTTGGTCCACGGCCTCCGCGGCGGCGTCGTTGCGTGCCGGGCGCCGGGTGGCTGAGGGGTTGAAGTCGGTGAGCCAGGCGAGTTCGGCCGACGGGGACTCTTGGGCCTCTTCTGCGTCGCCGGTGAGGTCGAGCAACTGCAAGGCGTCGAGGAAACTCGTTCGGTTGTTCCGGGCCAGTAGCACGTCGGCGGCGTCGACTTGTCCGTCGCGGTCGAAGTCGTAGGGCAGCGTGATGTCCGCCGGCGCGAGGATGTTGGCGCGGGGATTGTTCCGGGCCAGCAGCAGATCGGCGGTGTTCACCCGGGCGTCGGTGTCCAAATCACCCGCCTCGGCCACGGCGTTGCCTAAGTAGAACACGTCGCCTTGGGGCAGCCCGAGGTTCGCGCCCGAGACACGCACCTCAAGCCACGTGTTGCGGATGGCATAGTCCGGCAGGACGATCGTCACGCGGTCGGAACCGTAAGTGCCGGCGCCTCGGCGCAACGCGACTGTCGGCTCCACCGCCACGGCCGCCCAGCCACCCGGTTCGTTGTCGTTGCCGACGCGGAACTCGAAGTCGTCGGGCGTGGGCGTCACGTCGCCGGGGAGCCCGGCAATATCGACGACGATCCCGTTGATGCCACGGCTGTAGCTGGTGTAGTTGGCAAACGTGGCCGTTTGGCCCGGCAGCAGGGCCGTCTTGTCCGGGGCAATCGCGTCGTCGTCCGCGGCTCCCGCGCCGGGATCGTCCAGTGCCGAATTGTTGTAGAAGACGTGACGGTCGACCACGCCGATCGCTTCGAGGGTGAAGTGGACCGTAAAATCGCCACCCTGGTTGCCGTCGCCCGATGGGACGGTCGTGGCGACGGGCTCACCGTCGAGATCGTTCCCGGCCGGATCCTCGAAATGCCCGTTGCCACTTCGCAGCGTCAACGTGTAGTTGTCCGGCACCAGACCGGAGAACACCGCGGCTACCTCATTGGCAACCGGATCGTACGCAAGGGTATCAGGTTGGTACGTCGCGTAGACGTCGCCGATGAGCGTCACGTCCGACGGATCGAGATTGGCGGCGAGGAGATCTTCGTCGAACCGGGCCGTGTATTGCCACACGTCGCCGGCGGCAATCGTCACGGTTTGGCCTTCCTCGATCGAACTAGCGGTCACGCGGGGTGCAGTCGTGTCGATCGTGAGCGTGCCGCTATAGGGCTCGATCGGCGTCGACTGCAAATCGAGAATCGCCCCGGCGGTGATGGCCATCTGGTGCGATCCCTCGCTCAAGGCGGGCAGGTCGAAGACGACCGTATCCCCATCGACCACGCGCAACGCCGACGCCGGCGCTCCGCCGACCGTGAGGTCCGAGGCGTCGAGTGAATCCAGTCGCAGGCCGTGATTGAAGTCGATCGTGATTTGTGGGGAAGACTGTGGCGAGAACGCCCCGTCGGCCGGGTCCATGGCCGCGACCTTCAGCGCCGGCAGGTCCCCGGTGTAGCCGCTGACGGCCAGGACGTACTCGCCGGTGGTCCCTGCGGCTGCCGCCACGCGCACGGTATGCGTGCCCGAGGTGCCGGCCGTATACGTCACGAGTGCGTTATGGCCGTCGGCCACCAACGTACCGGTGGGGTCGTAGAGTTCGATCGTCGGATCCAACGCATTGGCCAGCGCGAAGGGACCGTCGCCGGGCGTGCTGGTTTCGACGGTCAACACGTCGCCCGCGTTGACTTCCACGCTGTAATCGTCGACGGCGTCTGCCAGATGCACCGACTTATCCATCGTGAACGTATCGATAACACTACCGCCGTTGCTTCCACTGGCACCGTCGACAATCGACAAGAACTCGAACGTAGCCAAGCCGCCGTCTACGGTTACGCGCATGGACCCGTAACTGGCGTTGTATCGGGACATGCTGCCGGGGGTCTCGTTGCCGAAGGAGTACCTGGTTCCACCGCCCAAGCCAGTGACAAAGTACGGTATGTTATCCAGGAGGATGCGTTCGTAGACGTGGTGGTGACCGGTAAACACCGCGTCGGCACCCCATTGCTGGAACGGCCACCGCATCCGAGGTGTTGTGCGGGTAGACGATACGTAGGGCGCATGGTGGAAAAAGACGAAGTTCCAAGTTGCCTCCGAGTTGGCCAATCCATCTTCCAGCCAGGCCATCTGTGCCGCCATGGAGGGGCTGTCGACCGCGGCGTGGTCGCTGTCGATTGCGAAAAAGTGGATCGGCCCCCACTGGAAATCATAGTAGCTGACGTCCGCCGTATGGACTCCGTCGGGTAACCGGCCTCCCGCCGGATCGTCGTGGAGATAGTCGAGGTACGCGGCAATGCTACCGCCCGTGCCGTCGTAATGGCTGCCGCCGACGCTATCGTGGTTGCCCACCGTGGGGAAGAACCGCTGGATGGAACTGGTTTGCTCGGGATACCGGTTATCGCTCGTGGCTTTGATGAAACTGCCGTAGTGGTCACCGATGGTGTTTGCCCAATCCGGGTCGCCAATGTCGAGGCCGCCAAAGTTGTTGTCACCTGTCGTGATGACAAAGTCGGGATTCCAACCGTTGACCATCCTGGCAACTTTCCACTCATTCAGGTTGCCGGATCCATAGTCTCCGATTGCGGCGAACGTGGCCACCGCAGGGGCATCCGCACCAATCATGCCCAACACCTTGCCGGTGGCGGTGATGTCCTGGGCATCCGGAGGCAGGGTACTGTTGGGCTCGGTGACAAAGTCGGCGTTGCGAGTGACAACCAGACTGTAGTCCGTACCGGCGCCCGTCACCCGTGCGAAGTAGGTGTCGGCCACGGCGTTGTCGGTGGTGTCCAAGAAGTTGCCGATCATTTCGTACACGTTCTTCGCGGCCACGGCTGCGGCCAACCGTTCCAGTCCCGCGTCATATAGTTCCAGTGTCAGGTCGGGTGTCTGCGATGCAAGCGCCAGCGTGGCCGACTGGCCGTCATCGAGCGAGAAGCGGTACCAATCCTCGAGGGGCACCGGCGTTGTGATCGCGATCTGATCGTAGCCGCGGCCGTCGTCGGTCAGGGGGTAGTCGTCGTACTGCTGGAACTTGATTCGGAAGTTTGGCCCCAGCGTCATGCCGGCCGCTGCCGCCACGACGTCCAGGTAGATCGTGTGCTGCTGCCATTCGCCGGGATTCTGATTCGCCGCATTCCAGACCGGATGCCAGTTCGCGCCGTCGTCGCTGATCGCCACGCCGTCGGCATTGTAATGATCGGTGAAATCGCCGTTGAAGGATTCCTGCTCGTCGCCCCACTCGGCGTGGAAGAAACTCAGCGTGGGTTCCGCCGCGGACGACAGGTCCACCGTCCAGATCGCTTCGTTGAGGTTGTAGGGACCGCCAACGGTGCAGTCCATCAGCAGGGCGTATGATCCATCGGCCGCGCCGTACGCTTCGGTCACCTGAATGCGTCCCTCGGGCAGCGAAGAATAAGTAGTCCACTGCCCGGCCATGGTGCCCGATTCGAAGTCCTCGCTCTCGGTAACGACGTCCGTCGTCGACGGCAACGAACCGAGCACCGCGCCGCGCTGGGCCGACCCGTCACCTAAGGCAATGAAACTCGCGTCGATATCCTGGGCCGAGGCCGCCTCGTCGTTGGCCGGTCCCTCGTGCGTCTCCTCCTCGACGGCCGCGTTGAGGATCAGATCCACGGTGTACGCACCGACGGTATCCGACGCGCCGCCAATGGTGACCGTGTACGTGCCGGCAAGCGTTGTGTGGATCGCTTGCTGCACGATCCGGCTGCCCGGCGTATCTGCTACCACCGTCTGGCCGATCGGTTGATCGTTCGGATCGAGCAGGTGGAGTGTCGGCTGCAATGCCGAATCGGGATCGACCACCACGCCGATCGTTTGACCGGGGTCCAGGTCAATGGTGAAACTGTCGGTCTGGTCCGGCGCGGCGAGCTGCGCGTCGGCCGACGAACGGTAGATCAGACTGCCCAGCGGATCCACGGGCACAAATGGGGACAGCCAAGGGGCGACCGCCAGCAGGCACCGATCCTCCAGCCGTTCCAGCCGCAGCCGCCGCCGACCGGAAGAGAGCGGGCTTGCATCATCCCCCCCCAAGCCCCATCTGGTTCGACGACGAGTGGCCGAACCACCAGTTCGCATCTTCATGGCATTTTCTCGGAAGCGGAGACTCAGATCGGTGCAGCAGTAGCCTCTATCCTACTCCCGGGACGCAGTGGTAGTCAAGGAAAAGGAGTGGGGAGTGGGGAGTAGCCGAGGGCGGAAGCCCACGGACGTGTCGCACAGTCGTCCGCTGCGCCAATCGCCCCCCATCGATCTACGCCCCCGCGCGCCGGTTTTCCCATAATTTCCAGAACATCCCAAGAAAGCTTGCATTTGAGGGCTGGAAACGGTAGAATCCACGCGATGCCGATGGCGACCTGGAACACCGCCGTCGGCTCGGGCCGGGTTGTGGGGGCTGGATATTGGGCAAACAGAGGAGACGGCCGTGTCTTGCATTTTGTCGCTGGCGATGCCCGGGGTATCGGCGGCGTTCTTTAGTGAACCGTCCGCGGTTGCATCTCCAGCAAACAAGGAGACTTGATGATGTCGCACAAGTCGTGGTTGGTCGGTGTTGTAGCGATCGTCGTAATTGGGTTGGTGGCCGGCGTGCAGTTCGGCGGACCGTCGTCGCTCTCGGCCGCGCCGGACGAGGACAACCCGTTCGGCAAAGGCCAGCCCGAGGTGCTCAAGCAGACGGGCCCCAAGACCCAGCCGGCGAAACCGGCCGATGACGATCCGTTCGGCAGCGGCCCTGCAACGGCACCGACGCCCGTCGAGACGACGGCCGAGCGAGATCAGGCGACTGCGCTTCGGCTTCAGCGCGCCAGGCATCGGCGGTCCAAGATGCAGATGCCCGAGGCAAAGCCCCCGCTCTACCCGGAACCCGACGCGGCCTGCAAAGCGGTCGTCGAGGCCCTGGCCTCGACGGCCGACTTCCAGTTTGCCGACACGCCGTTGCAAGACGTGGTCGACGCCTTGGCCCACAGGCATAAGGTCAATATCCGCATCGATCACCGCGCGTTGGATGACGTGGGTATCGGCAGCGATACACCGATCACGATCGACGTGAAGAACGTCTCGCTTCGTTCGGGATTGAACCTCTTTCTCCGCGGCCTCGATCTGACCTGGATGATCTGCGACGAGACGCTGTTGATCACCACGCCGGAAGAGGCAGAATCGACGCTGACGACACGGGTGTACGACGTGGTCGATCTGGTGGTCTACTGCGACGAAAACGGCGACCCCGTAGACGATTACGATACGCTGATCGACTCGATCGCCTCAACCCTATCCCCGACCACCTGGGACGAGGTGGGCGGACCCGGGTCGATTTCGGGCAATTCGTTCGGCTCGGCCAAGCTGCTGATCGTTAGCCAAACGCAAGATGTTCACGAGGAGGTCGTCGACTTATTGAAGCAGATCCGCGCAGTCGCCGAGAAGTATCCCGCCGGGCCGCCGCCGATGTTGTATCCGAGCCAGCCCTTCACGGGTGTCATCATGGGTGGTGGCACGGGTGGTGGCGTCGGGATGTTCTAGGACGTCACACGGACCGCTGAACGATAGCGAGGAGACTGCGATGACCTGCAAGTCCATACCGCCAACCGTCTTGCTGGCTCTGACGGTCGCCGGACAGGTGGTCTGGCAAGGCGGTTGTGGCCGTGTTGAGCCGGCCTCCACCCGGGCCAAAGAAGAATCCCAAGACGACCGGTTTGCCGAATCGTCCAACGAGCTGTTTGAATTGGTTCACGATCCGCCTGCCGAATTGCCCGACGACCCGTTTGGCAAACCGCCCGACGACCCGTTTGCCGATGTGCCCGACAACCCGTTTGGTGCGGGCGATCCTCCGGCAGACGAACCCGGCAATCCGTTTGCCGAGGACAACCCGTTCGGAGACGATTCCGGCAATCCCTTCGCCGACGCCCCGGCCGGCGAGAACCCGCCGGCCAAGCTTGTGCCGCTGGTGCCAAGGTTGCTCTTCTATCCGGCAGAGCCGGGCGCACGACCCGGTTCGCCCGAGGCGGCGATCCGCAAGGCGCTCGACGAACCGATCTCGTTGGAACTGGTCGAGTTGCCGTTGGAGGGCGTTGCCGAACTGTTGCGAGACAAGTGCGGCATTAACATCGCAATCGACCGGCGGGAATTGCACGATGTCGGCGTGGTGACCTCGGAGGTATTGGTTACGGGCCGGTTTGCCGACGTTCCGCTCCGCTCGGTCCTGCAACAGATGTTTCGCGGGAGAGAACTGACTTGGACGATTCGCGACGAAGCGCTGGTGATCACGACTCTGGAGGACGCCGAAGAGAATCTCGTGACCCGAGTCTACGACGTGGCCGAGTTGGTGACCTTTCGCGACAAAAACGGCCAACTCTGGCAGGACCACCTGATGCTGGAAGATGCGATCACGGACACGGTCGCCCCGGTTAGCTGGGAATTCGCGGGCGGCACGGGCAGCCTTCGCGGAGTCACCCTCGGCCGGGCCAAAGTGCTGGTCGTCTCGCAGACCGAAGAGATCCATCGGCAGATAGCCGAGTTGCTCGAAGACCTCCGCGCGGCCGCCCGCAAGAACCCCGGCGACGGCCGCCCGCCGTTGAAGAAGCGACGCCCGCAGGACCGCGGCCATGGCCCCGATTACAGCACCATCCCCGTGGTCGGGTAGTATTACTGCCTCCCACCGATGACTGTGTTGCCTTTGGGCATTCAGGCAGTTAAGATAGATAGAACTGGCCGGAAGCCCCCGAGAAACCCCGCCTGCCGGGGGTGACCGAATTGTAATCCCCGATAATCCAGAGAGGTCCCCGATGTCGCGTTCCATATCGCTGTTGTGCGCCGCCGTCGGCGCGATGTTGCTGCTGTCGTCCCTGGTCGGCTGCACTCCGCGCGGCAAATCGCAATCCGCGGCCAACTCGACGGCCAACCCGCCGGCCAACTCGACGGCCGGTCTGATCTCGCCGAACACTTCGTTGCCGATCTACGACCTGGCCCTGACCGACGGCGTTACGCTCGACCTGAACACCGTCGTGCAACCGGCCACGCTGCTTTCGGAAACGAAAGTCGAGACGGTGCTGGCCGAGGAGGCCACGTTCACGTTCATCGACGCACCGCTCTCAGAAGTCTGCGAGCAGTTGACCTACCTGTTCCGGATCGATTTCGAGCTGGACTACGGTGCGTTGGAGGACGTGGGTATCGGACCGGCGATGCCAATCCGCGCGACCGTCTCCGAAGTGCCGTTGAGTTCCGCGCTGGATCGGATCGTCGAGGGCACCGGCATGGGTTGGACGGTCGCCGACGAGGCCGTGCTGCTGACCAGCGAAGAACAGGTCGAGAGTCGCCTGGTAACCAAGCTCTACGAGGTCACCGATCTGGTCGTCTGCCGTGACGATGCGGACAAGCTGTGGGACGACTTCGACAGCCTGACCGACGTGGTCACCGCCACCGTCTCCCCGACCAGTTGGGACGTCGTGGGCGGCCCAGCAACCGTGATGTCAAGTTGGGCCGGCTCGGCCCGTGTGCTGGTCGTCTCGCAGAGCTACCGCAGCCATCGCGAGATCGCCCGCCTGCTGACGGTGCTCCGCGAGATTGCCAAAGGCCGCCAGATCGACCGGAAGCCGCCGCTGCGCAACCCGCTGTGAATCGGTGGCTTCGGGTAACAGCCGCTTGCGGCTTAGCAATTTCTCGCACGACATTGCTAAGCCGCAAGCGGCAACAGGGGGTCGAAAAAGTGTTGCCCCATTACTCTGGCGAGTGCAGCTACCCTACCGGTTTCGCTCGCGCGGTTCGACGGCGATCGGCCGAAAGACCCGCGGACAACGCTCGCGCCCGTCGGCGGGGCGCTCGGCGGCGGCCCACTGTTGCGACGACGGATCGTTCGTGCAGAATTTCACGCCGTCGGGCGACTCGAACCGGCACTCGTATCCCGGCGGCACGGGCCCCACGGTAACGACTAGCGACCGTGCATCGCAGGGCTCGGCAGCACATTGTCCGTAGTAGACCCAGTTGTGTGGCCCGATCTGCCAGCCGAGCAGGTCTCGATCGTACAGTGCCGAGCCGATCGACGCCCAGCGGCAGGCCTCCTCGTACGAGTCGGTCTGAAACGTCGTCATCGCCCCCAATTGCCGATTCAACTCGAACACGGGCCGCGTACGAGGCCAACCGACGGCAATGCTCGCGATCAACCCGGCTGTGGTTAGGCCGATGAGCAGAGCGCGACGCCGCTGGTGCGCGGGGGCAAGCCCCGCGGCTCGCTGGCGCAGCCAGAGGACCAGCGTGATTGGCAGCAACGGCCCGAGGTAGTGGAGGTTTTTGCCGCCCGAGCAGAGCACGATTGCCAGGTAGGCTATGACCATGGTGGCGACCGAGCGTTGCCAGGCAACATCGGAGCAATGACGAAGCACGAATGACGAATGACGAAGCTCTCTTCCTTCGTCATTCGTCATTCGTGCTTCGCTATTTCCCCTACGGATCAGGCCGAGCGCCCCGATGCCGCCGCATCCGAGCAGGAAGTAGCCCAAAAA
>JABMRB010001118.1 GCA_013202865.1 Candidatus Nealsoniibacteriota bacterium
CCGTTGGCACCGTTGGGTAGCCGCACGTTCGTGGTTCGGTGCGTCACCGCGTCGATGATCGTCACCGCGGCCGCCACGTAGAACCGATCGGCCCGGTCGGCCGGCAGATGGTTGCCCACCAGCACCGCGCGTCCGTCGGGCGTCACCGCCGCGGCCACCGGTTCCCGCACGACTGCGAGGCGGGCGATCTCCTTGCCGGCCGCCAGATCGATCACCGAAACGTCGTCGTCGAACCGGTTGCAGACGTACAGCCGCGACCCATCCGCCGACACGGCCGGTCCCATGGCCGTGTGCCCGACGCGGATCTTCGCGAGCAATTCGCCGGATGCCGCATCGAGCACCACCACCGTACTCTTCGCCGCCGCACACGTCACAATCACCTTCGCCCCATCGCCGGCAGCCACCACGCCGGTCGGCCTGTCCGGCACGTCAATCCGCCGCACCACCCGCTTACCCTCAACGTCCACCACCGCCACCTGTGAGGCATCGGCACAAGCCACAACCAGCGTCTTCCCATCGTCGACCGCCGCCACGGCCACGGGTCCCAGATAGTGCTCTTCATCCGCGGCAAAGCCGCCAGCCGGCAGCAGGACCAAGACAATTGCCAGGCACAGCCACACCTTGCCCGGCAGTTTCGTCATCCCATGCGATGTTCGACCGTAATAGCTCATTCCCGTATGTTAGCCAGAATCTGCAACGGACGCAATTCCGCACGTGGGGGTGGCTTTCGCCAAGGTTCGCTACATCGCCGTTGCTGAGGTAGTAGAAGACTCTCGAGTTAGTCATGAAAAGTATGCCGGCCAGGGCCCTATCTGGCGGATTGACGCACGTCGGCCGAGGCGGTATGATAATCGACGTTCTGTGATGTTCAGGGGGCACCGCTCAGCAGCGGCGAAAAGCCCGGGAGGACGGTCGTGCAAGTTGCTTGCCCACATTGCCAAAATGCAGTACTCGACGATGGCTCTCTTAGCGGCCAGGCGGTGGCTTGCCCGTCGTGCGGCGGGCAGTTCACCATGCCGATCCCCCAAGTTGTCACCGTCCCTCAGCAGCCGGCCGCACAAGCCCCCGCCACAGAATCCCCCGCCACAGAAACCCCCGCCACAGAAACACAGCTCCCGGCCGTGGGGCAATCCGGCTTTCCCAATGTGAACATGAAGAAGAGTTCGCGCTACCGCGTCCGATCGCAACCGGCGAAGAGCCCCGGCATCGCCTTGGTTCTGAGCTTCTTCTGGCCGGGGCTCGGCCAACTCTACGTCGGCGATCTCGTCAAAGGCCTCTTGATGATGTTCCTGCTGCCGACCGTTGCCCTCATCGTAATCCTGCTCACCGGTGAGACCGGCTACTACGTGGCCTGCGCGGTGTCCATTTGTATATGGATCTACGGGATGTTCGACGCCTACACATCGGCCGAGCGCTACAACCGCCAGCGACGGTGAGAGCACGATGAAGAGAACCTCCAAGGGTAGCCCGGCCGGTTTTGCGAAGAAGGCGTTGCATCTGGTGACGGCTTGTTCGCAAAATCCGTCCGGGTGGCGCAACCGCTCGCCGCGTGCTCCTGCGAATCCGGCGGCACGGGACTCATCCTCGTTGACAGGCGTGTTCGCACGAGCGATACTACGTCACGTGTGGACTGCGGTGGAAAGGAGGGTATCGGACGTGGATGCATCGAAGAATCTTTCGCGACGTCGCTTTCTCGGTGATGCGGCCGTGCGACGACGGTTTCCTGGTGGGCGACGCGCCGCTGGGCGACGGTTTTCTCGATTTGCCCGGGATGGTCGAGACGCTCCGCAAGGCGAAGCCCGGGATCCGCTTCAGCCTGGAAGTGATCACCCGCGACCCGCTCAGCGGGAACTGCAGAACGTGCGAAAAAGTCTCGACTACGCACGGCAACGGTTGAAGTTGTAGCGGCCGGTGGGGTATAATTGCGAGTTCATGGATATCCTGTTCATCGTGTCTATCCTGTCCAAAAACATTACCCTGTGAACGCTTCCCAGAAAGGACATTCATCGTGAGATCACCATTGAACCACCTACCTTGTGTGCCACGAATCCGTACCGCCGCAGCGGCGGTTGTTCTCGTGTCGTTCTTGCTGCTCGGTAGCGAGGCTTTGCCTGCCGAAGACGGCATCACCGCTCCCGGGGCCAAGGTCCAGACATTGGCCGAGGAGTTCAAGTTCACCGAAGGTCCGGCCGCCGACGCCGAGGGAAACGTCTTCTTCACCGACCAGCCGAACGATCGAATCCTCTGCTGGGGCGTCGACGGAAAACTCTCGACGTTCATGCAGCCCTGCGGACGCAGCAACGGGCTCTGCTTCGATGCCAAGGGGAACCTCTGGGCCTGTGCCGACGAGAAGAACGAACTCTGGTGTATCGACCCGTCGGACAAGAGTAAGACGGTCGTCGTGAAAGAGTACGGCGGCAAGTTGCTCAACGCGCCCAACGACCTTTGGATTCGACCCGACGGCGGCGTCTACTTCAGCGACCCCTTCTACAAGCGACAATACTGGAACCGCGGCCCGCAAGAGCAAGACGGGCAGTGCGTTTACTATCTGGGCGCCGATCGAAAGAAGCTCGTACGCGTGGCCGACGACCTCCAGCAACCCAACGGCCTGATCGGCACCCCCGACGGCAAGATCCTCTACATAGCCGACATTCGCGCGAAGAAGACGTACGCCTACAACGTGCAGCCGAACGGAACGCTCGCCGGCAAGCGGCTCTTCTGCGAGTTGGGCTCCGACGGCATGACGATCGACCGGCAGGGTAACGTCTACCTGACCGGCCGCGGCGTGACCGTTTTCGATCCGTCGGGCAAGCAAATCGAGCAGATCGACGTAGACGCCCGCTGGACGGCCAACGTCTGTTTCGGCGGCAAGGACGGCCAAACGCTCTTCATCACCGCCAGTCAGGGACTCTACTCGCTACGGATGCAGGTGAAGGGGGCGGGTAGCCAGTAAAGGGCGCCGGTCTATTGCTTGTACAAGCTCGAATCGCAAGCGAGTGGATATCGTCGGAAGTGATCCACTCGCTTGCGCTTCGAGCTTGTATCTGTCCTGTATCTTTCGGAAGTGGCGTCGTCGGGCTGACAGCCCCTCATTTTCCGCCGGAAAGACGCAACGCCACGTCCTGCCGGTAGGACGGCAACTGCAAGCGGCGCTCGCCGCCGGCGTGCCGGAAGGCCTCCGCCTTGTCGGTCGCACCGGAGCGGGTGTTGATCCACTCGGCACGGTAGCTGCCGGCGGGCAAGTCGAGCGCGAGGTCCTTCAGGCCGTCGCCGCGGACGTAAACGGCGTATTGTTTCCCCTTCTCGACCAGCGCACGAGCGGTGACCTTGGCCGGGAGCTTTCCCCGGACGATGGAGTTGTCTGGACCGCCGGCAGCGAGGGACGCTGGGCTCATGCGGAGGAAATCGAATCCCTCGACGAACCGCTTGAGAATGGCCAACTGCTTGCGTAACTCGCGTCCGCCGCCGCCGGGAGCGTCGGGTTCGGCCGTACCGTCTTCGTGTTCCGGCGTGAACGAATAGTCGAGGTTATTGTACAGGCCGCCGCCGGCGATGATAAAATCCCAGCCCTCGGCTCGATAGGTGAAATCGGCACTGCCCTTGAAGCCCGTCTCGTCGTCGCCGATGACGCGGTTCAGGTGGAAGTTCATCGCCACGGTGTCCGGCGGCGTGGCGTAGTGGAAGTTGAAGATCGAGACGGCCGCGTTGGGATGCTCGACCTTCTTGCGGCCGTTGGCAACGTTCAAGGCAATCAGGTGTTTGTGCGGGAAGTTCTTCTCGGCGTCGACGATTACCGCGATGATCCGCTCCTGCCATGGCATCGTCACGCCGCCGAAATAAGGCTCGTTGCAGACCTCGTAGTAGACGTTGTCGAAGTCCTTCAACTCCGTGACAATCTTGCGAGTAACCGCCTCGTGTGCGGCCAGCAGGTCCTTGTGATTGAGCGTATAGACGTCGGTCCGCTTCATTTGGCCGATGTCGCCGGTGTTATTGCGGGCGTTCATCGGACTGAGGTTCCACATCTCGTCCTTGTAGAACGGGCAGAATAACACGAGTTCGACGACGATCCCCCGGCGGCCGGCCTGCGCGACGAAATCTTTCAGCCGCGTGAAATAGGCGTCGTCCCAACGGTCCAGATCGAACTTGTTGCCGCCGGCGGCATAGCCCGGCTTGGAACTGCGGGCCCAGGGGCAGATTAGTCGACCGGCGGCCGGGGCCAACGGGTTGCCGCGGATGCCAAACGACCCGGGGGCCTCGCAATACACACCGGAGAACGTTCGCGTCAGGTTCAGCCCGTGCCGCTGTAGCTCGTCCAGGTAGGGCACGTAGTCGAAATCGAGATTCAGCACGGCCCCGTAGTGCTCGCCCGAAGTGATCAGCACCGTTGCTTTGTCGCGGAAGACAAAGTAGTGGGGATTGTCCGGATGCAGGGCGATCGGCCCATCGGCAGCGCCGGCCGGCGTGGCGACGCTGGATAACGCCGCGAGGATCAGTAACCCTGGGACCAAGGTACGACGGCAGCGGACGGTCGCGGAGCGCATGGTCGGGTTCCTTGTGCAAAGATCGGCACCCAAGTGTACCATCCGGCCGTGCGAAGCCGCAAGCGGCTGCTATCTTCCTCGCCCGGAGGTCGGTCCCCGGGAAGTCGGCCGGCCCGGCGTCGCACCGCCGGGCCGGGGGGAACCGCCCGAAGGTCGTGCCGAACTGGCGGGTTGGGGCGTACTGGTCGGCGGACGGAAGTTCATCATCGGCGGTCGGTACGGGGAAGGCGCGGCCGGGGTCGCGGTCGGCGTCGGCCTGCCGCCGGTGGACCTGCTGCTGGGGCTGCTGGTCCGGATCGATTCGCCCCCCAAGACCGATAGCGCCTGCTGGACCGCGTCCGAACCGGCCCGGCGCAACGGGATAACCCTCGTAATTTCACCCGATCTCTCCAGGGCCGCCCGATCGAGCTGTGCAATCAGGTCGGTCACCTCCTCGAGTAGTGGTTCGGGTGCGGCAACGATCAGCGAATTGGTTCGCACGTCGACGCTCATCGACATCTTCTGGACTTGCTCGGTCGCTCCCCCGCCGCCACTCCTGCCGCCGCGGCTGCCGCCGCCGCGGAGTATCTGCATGAGATCTTGCGGCGAAGGCCTTCCACCCTGGCCGCCGCTGCTGTTTGCGGTGGCTACTCGATCGCGATAGACCTCCTGGAGGATCGAGGCGATCTCGTCGGCCCGTGTGTTGACAAGCGTAACCAACTTCGCCCTGGGTACTGCCAGGATTTCGTCCGGAGGGCCCGCCTCGTCGATTTTCACCAGCAGTTCCTCGATCATCTGCAGATCTATCGGATTGGCTTGTACGATCAGGGCATTCAGCCGGGTGTCGGGCGTAATCCGTAGCGTGCCGCTGGCTGAGATCGTGCCGCCTCCGCCACCGAGCCCCATCAGCGAGCCGAGCAATCCGCCGCCGGCGTCACCCAGGGCGGCGCTGGCCAGACCGCCCATCAGCCCGCCGCCTCCGCCCGCGCCGCCGGACGACAACGTGCCGCCGCCGAAGACCTGATCGAGAATCTCGGCCGCGACGGCCGCCTTGGTATGCTTCAGGTAGAAAATCGTCATGTCCGGGCCGCTGGCCCCCGTGTTCCCGGCGAAGAAATTCAAGAGGTTCTCGAACTCATCCAGCGCTTCCGTGTCTTCGCAAGCGATCATCAACCCGCCCGATTGGATCGCCACGACGATCGTCGGCAGGTCGTTGGCGTCGACCGGCGGTACGGGGTCGGCCGAGATCGGATCTTCCGCGACGTCCTCGTTCGGCGCCGACGGCGGCTCCGCAATCGGCGTGCTTGGCGTTACCGGACTCGGCTCGCTGGAAGGTGCTTGCGCGATGGTGTGGGAAGCAAGCAAGATCTGAGCGTCGCGAAACATCCCGGCCGACAGCATGGTCGGGCTGGTTCTGCTCGGTGCCGCCGGTGGAGTCGGCGGCTCGACAACGGGCGGCTCGACAACGGGTGGTTCGACGACGGGTGGTTCGACAACGGGTGGCTCGACAACGGGCGGCTCGACGACGGGTGCGGACGGGGCTGGGGCCGGCACGTCCGGCTTCTTCATTTCGTTAAATCCGCCCGAACGCATTGACGGGACCATCGCCCCCGGCGTCACAATGCGGATCCGGTTGCGTCGCATGGCCGGCCACATTTCCTGGACCTGCTCTAGTGCGGAGCGTGCCGCCCGCCCGGTCAACGGAACCATCCGGTACGGCCTGTTGCCCTCATCGCGACCTTCCTCCGAAAAGTCCTCCCCCATTTTCTCCAGCAACTCGCGCATCTGCGCGATTTCTTCGGCGGTTGCTCGAATCAGCAGTTGCCCACTGATCGGGTCGGCGTCGATCTGCGGTGCGTTGGCGTTGCCCCCGTCCTCCTCCGAACTGACGCCGAACAGGGTGTTGATCGCCAGTACGGCCGCCTGCGGATCGACCGTGTAGAGTTGGATCACGTCGATCTGACGACGGGCGTCGCCCTTGATCGCATCGACCGTGGCCTTGATCGTCAGTTGTTGCTCGGGTCGAGCCCGGGCGGTCAGGTTGCCGGTCTTTGAATCGACGGCCAGATTGACGTCGGACAGACCGGCCAGCATCGTCTGCAGCACGGAGAGCACCGCTTCCGGGTCGGCCGGCGCGACCGTGTAGACCACCAACTGGGGTGATTCGGCGATCCCGCCCTCTTCGGCTTGTCCGGGGCCGGCAACGTCGATCGTTTTGAGCATCTCCTCGACCCGGGTGAGCATCTCCGGCTTGCCGGTTACCAGCAACCGGTTGCCGAGCGGGTCCATCGCAAAGCGGAGCGAACCGTCGTCGGTGGCATTTTCGTCGGCCGGGATGTTGAGCAATTGGCGCAAGATGGACATGGCGTCCTCGGCCATCGCGTATTCCAACTCGAACGATCGCAACTTATTTTCACCCAGTGCCAACGGATCCTCGACCCGCGTGATTACCGAAAGGATCGCCCGCAAACGTCCGCCCGTCTCCGTGACCATGATCTGCCGCGACTTAGGCAGCGGCACGACGGCGCCTTGCGGGCCGATCAACTTATTGATTTCCGTCTCGGCCTCCTCCGCCGTCATCCGGTTGAGGTTGAACAACACGGCGACCAGTTCGTACTCACCCCGATCGTCAAGCTCTTCCGGCGTGATGTGGTCGATCAAGTTCGGTGGAAGGCCGTCGTCGAGGTTGATCAGCATCAGCGCTTTGCGCCGCCGAACCAGTGCGTAGCCGCGTGTCAGCAGCACGCTGTTGATCACGTCCAACGCCTCTACCGGCGTATACTCTCGGTCGTCGATGTAGTTGAGCGTTCCCTGTGGATAGGCCTCCGTGACCAACGAGAGGCCGGCCCGTTCGGCAAACCACTCGATCACCGTCTTCCAGGGCTGATGGTTGAAATTGAATTGCAGCGTGACCGGCTTGCCGTCCGCCGCCTCGGCGGGCACTGCGTCTGCCGCCGGCACGACCGGATCCGCCGCCGCGTCGGCCGCGTCACTCGCGCCGGCCGGTTTGTCCGGGGGCATGTAGAACGGTCCCCGCGGGCGTTCGGTTGCCGGGGTAGGATCGGACGGCTCGCCGACGTTCGCGTCGATAGGAGTCGAACGTGGAACTTCGTCTGCCGAGGCGCCGTCGACGTTACCGGCCGCCTCCGTGGCGGGTACGCTTTCTTTCGGGGCAACGGGACTGCTCGTCGGCGCCGCGTCGGGTCGCCGCGCAACAATCCCTCGCAGCATCTTGACTTGTTCCGCCGTGAGCACCGCCAGCCCCAGCTTTTCCGACTCCAGCCGAAACGGGGCAAACTGCTTCCAACGCTCGGCCAATGAGAGATCCTCGAACTTCAACGCCAACTCGAGCGAGTCATCCTCGCGGGCGTAAATCACGTCTTGCAGCTTGCTCTTCTGCTCGTCGTCCAGGTCCAATGCCGTCGCGACGTCGTCTTCCATGGCAATCGCCAGTATCCCGACAATCTCCGGCTCGGCCGCCGCCGCCGTCGAATGCCAAGAACTGCCGCACAAAACAAGCGTTGCCAGTACGACGCAGACGCCGGCTGACCGTGCCCGATGATTAGTATTCACGCCTCGTTCTCCTATGCTATTGCTCCACTGGACGGAGCTGCGTACACAGCTACAGTCTCCATTCTAGCCACCTCTCGGACTCCATTGTAGCCACCTCTCGGAAAAGCTGCCAACCGAAAATAGACGAATTGCAGATTGTCGGGATAAGGTGACACAGCGAAATCCGTTAAACGGCCTAATTGCACCCCTATTCCTGGGGGGGTCGCTTGCGTGGATCGCCACAAACTGAGATAAAGGCGGGTTCGGCGCCTTGCCACGGGAGGCCATCGGGAGACCGACCCCCGGGTGCGAGGACGGGAATGAATCAAGCGACGAATAGAATCAGGTCTATGGCTCAAAGGAGAATAATGGTGGATGCAAAGCACGAAGAACTTTTCCGGACCAAGATGGACGACGCCAGCCTCGCGAAGTTGGCCGCAATCGACAACGACGAGGCGATCGAGTTTATCGCCGAAGCGATCGAGCTCTGCCAGCCCGAGAGCGTCTTCGTCGGCGACGACAGCGACGAGGCCGCCGCGTTCTGCCGCCAGTTGGCGCTGAAGAACGCCGAAGAACTCCCGCTGGCGATCGAAGGTCACACGGTCCACTTCGACGGCTACAACGATCAGGCCCGAAAGAAGGAAGTGACAAAGTATCTCGTGCCCGACGACGTCACGCTTGATGCGAAGCTCAACCAGATGCCGCGCGACGAAGGCATGGCCGAGATGAACGACTTGCAGCGGGGCTCCTACGCCGGGCGGACAATGCTCGTCCGCTTCTTCTGCCTCGGCCCGCCCAACACGGTCTACGCCATCCCTTGCCTGCAAATCACCGATTCGGCCTACGTTGCCCACAGCGAGGACTTGCTCTACCGCAAGGGCTACGAGGCCTTGAAGAGCCTGCCGCCCGGCGGCGAGTTCTTCAAGTATCGCCATGCTACCGGCGAAGTCGACGGGCGCATGACCTCGAAGAACTACGAACTCAACCGCGTCTACATGGACTACACCCGCAATACCGTGCTCAGCGTCAACACGCAGTACGCCGGCAACACGGTCGGGCTGAAGAAGCTCTCGCTGCGGCTGGCGCTGCGGAAGGGCGACCGCGAAGGCTGGCTCGCCGAGCACATGTTCATCATGCGCAGCAACGGAC
>JABMRB010001119.1 GCA_013202865.1 Candidatus Nealsoniibacteriota bacterium
CAAGAAGTGGCCGGGTGGCGGAGCCACAGGAGGTTTTGGCAGCGAGTGGTGAGTGGTGAGGGGGGGGTGCGATGCCGCCGATTGACTTCAACGGATTGGACACCGTCGTCCACGGTCCGGTCCGGCTCGGCGTGTTGACCGCCTTGCAGATAGATGGTCCGTTGGACTTCACCACGCTGAAGAAGCGGCTGAACGTGGCCGACGGCGCAATCGGCATTCACCTGCGGAAGCTGGAAGACATCGGCTACCTCACGTGCAAGAAAGCGTTCGTTGGCCGGCGGCCGAAGAGCACGTATCGAATCACCCCAAAGGGCCGCGGCGCGCTGCGAGACTACCTCGACGCCATGCAGCGAGTTATTAACGCCGTCGACAGGGGCGAGGAGACTCACTGATTCATCGTCATCTGCGGCCCCCACCGTGGGGCGATCATGCCGGCCTTCGGGCCGGTAGCCGTCAAGCGTGGCCGTTCTTCTTTCCGTTCGTCTTGGCGCGATTGCCCGTTCGCGCCGGCTTCTTCAACCGCCGCGCGCTGCGCACTTCCAAGATCTCCTCAACCGCGACCGTTCCGATCCCTGGAATCGCGAGAATGTCGCCCGTTTCAAGCTGCCGCAATTGCTCCCACGATGTGATCGAGGCCCGGCGAAGTGCGTTCTTCACCCGATTACTGAAGACGCCCCAATCGATCGAGTCTTTCGCGATCGCCTTGGTCTGCCGTCGCAGTTCGAACTGGCCGCATGCAAGCGTGACCATCGACACTAGCGGCCAACGCGTGCTCGAAAGAACCACAACCGGGGCCAATCGTCGGCAATCTCCTCGATGCCCCATGGTGGGAGTGTAGAATTGACAATCGCCGCAGGTTCTCGCGCTCTTCACACCCCTCATCATCGCTCCTCCGATTATTTCGCTCTAGTCGCCCGTACTGCTTAGACGAGGTCCGTACAAGAAAAGTTCCCTATTATCTCCACGGTTGGATACAAACCAGGTATTTCCACCGATGCGACGTGACCACTACAACTGCAAGCCTAGATCCGTCGCCCCAATGGTGTCAACGATCGTCCTGTAACGAGTTTGTAACAGGACAGGCAGGCACACCCCTCTAGATTGCATCGCAGCCACAACCAACATGGGGGGCCGGGCTCTTCCGCCGCTTGCGGCTTAGCAGATCGGCGCTGCGAAGCCGCAAGCGGCGTTTACTGTATGGCCGACTCGATCACCGTGCGGCATTCCGGCAGCGAGGCAAGAAACAACCGGCCGTAAGGCTTGGTGCGGACGCGCGGGTCGAGAATGACCACCATGCCCGTGTCCTGGCTGTTGCGAATCAGGCGGCCGAAACCTTGCTTCAGCTTCAGGATCGCCTCGGGTAATTGGTAGTCGCGGAACGGACTGCCGCCGGCGGCGCGGATCGCCTCAAGCCGGGCTTCCAGCAGTGGGCGGTCGGGAACACTGAACGGCAGCCGCGTGATGATCACGTTCTGCAACGCCTCGCCCGGCACGTCCACGCCTTGCCAGAAACTATCCGTGCCGAAGAGCACGCAGCGGGCACTGGACTTGAACTGTTCGAGCATCCGGCTTCGCGGCAACCCGTCGGCCTGGCTTAGCAGCGTGAGGTCCTGCTCGGCCAGCCACGGCCCCAGCGACGCGGCGACCTGCCGCATGAACTGGTAGCTGGTAAACAGCACAAAGGCCCGGCCGTCGGTCCGGCCCACGTAACGGCGGATCATCTCGATCGCCCGCCCGGCGTATTGCGCCGACTCCGAGGCCGGGTCGGGCATGTCGCTAAGCAACACGAGTTGGGCCTGCTCGCGGTAGTCGAACGGGCTGCCCTGGCAGAGTGTCTCGGTCTCGGTCAGCCCGATTCGCGACTGGAAGAAGTCGAACCGCCCCCCGGTCGACAACGTTGCACTGGTCATCACGACCGTGGCGGTCTTCTCGAAGAGATGCTCGCGGAGCACGGGCCCCACGTCGACCGGTGCGGCGGCCAAGGTGACGCGGCGGTGATTGCGGGCGAAATGCCGCTCGGCCCAATAGACCGAATCGGGCGCCTGTTGGCGACGCCAATCCTCAATGGCGAGCGAGAGTGCCTGCAACCGGTTTGCCGCGGCCATGAAGTCCTGCCGACGCTCGTCGCTCTTGACTTTCTCGCCGTCGTGGCGGACCATCTTGGCCAGCTTGTCGAGCCCTTCGCTGAGCGGGTTGGGAACGATCTCCGACTTGCGGACGCGGCCGTTACCGCCGGACTGCTCGTCAAGCCACTGTTCGACGGAGTCGAACAACGCGTCGGCCCGGTCGCGGCAGTCGGCCACCTGCTGCTCGGCCTGGCGCATGTTCTGATGGACCAGCAGCCCGCGGTTGGTCCGCTGGTTGTAGAGTTTCCGTAAGTTGTAGTCGATCTGGCCGCTGGTTACCTTCAGCCCCAGGTGTTCGCCGGCGACCGCTTCGAGCGTATGGGCCTCGTCGAAAACGACCGCGTCGTAGTCGGGCAAGATGCTGACCTGCTGTCGTCGCAGGGCCAGATCGCTGAAGAACAACGCGTGGTTGACGATAAGGATCTGGGCGTGGCTGATCCGGCGGCGGGCGAGGTAGTAGAAGCACTCCTTGTAGCGGGGACACTTCCGCCCCATGCAGTTGCCGTGATCGCTGGCCACCTCGTCCCAGACGTCGCCTCGCGGGCGGAAGTCGAGATCCGAAAGCGATCCGTCGGCCGTCTGCTTCGACCACTTGCGGATCTGCTGAAGCTGCTTGAACTCCTCTTCGCTGGAAAAGAGGCTGCCGGCCCGCTCCATCGCGTTGTCCAATCGCCGCAGGCTGACGTAGTTTCGCCGGCCCTTAACCAGCACGGCGGTGAATTCCAGCGGGATGATGCTGTTGAGCAGCGGGATATCCTTGCCGATGAGCTGTTCTTGGAGGCTGATCGTGTGGGTGGATACGACGACACGGTCGGTCGAAGGCTTGGAGTCTTCCGGCGTATCGTCCGGTTC
>JABMRB010001120.1 GCA_013202865.1 Candidatus Nealsoniibacteriota bacterium
CCCCCCCGAACGCAGTCGGGGGGCGTTTGAATCACTCTGCCCACTGCCCACTACCCACTGCCCACTAACTTCCCAAACGCCTCCTTGGCGTGTTGCAGGAGCGAATCGTAGCTGGACGTTTCGATCTCCTCGCCGAGCAACTCGACGGCGTAGTAGCCGTCGTAACCGGCAGCTTTCAAGGCGGCGACGATCTCCGGCAGCGGGATCGTGCCTTCGCCAAGCCGACAGCGGTTCTGCTCGCCAGTGGGCGGCTGCCGGGCGTCGCCAAGCTGGACGACGGCTACGTGCGGGGCAATCTCGGGTATCCGCTCGACGAAACCGGGGTCCTGGCCAAGATGATACGTGTCCAGAACCATCTTCACCCGTGGACTTGCAACCTTCGCCAGCAGCGCCAGCGTCTCGTCGAGCGAGGTGAGAAAGGTCCAATCGTCGGCGCAGCCCGGGTGCATCGGCTCGACCGCCAGCGTCACACCCAACCGGTCGGCCTCCGGCAGCAACTCGCCCAGTGCGCTTTCGATCAGTCGCCGGGCATGGTTGAAGGTATGGCCGGCTCGGGCACCGCTGTAGACGATCAGTGTTGGGCAACGCAACAGCGCCGCAGTATGCACCGCTTCGACGGCGTCTTCCACGCTGTCGCGATAGCTGCGACCGTCGCTGCCGGTGAATCCCCCGGCCCACGAGAGGTGGGAGACCTCCAATCCGGTGTCGGCCAGAAGCTCGGCCCCCTTTTCCGGCCCGAAATCGGACAGCTTCTGCCGCCAAACGCCGATCGCGGGGATTCCGGCCGCGGCGTACCGGGTCACGTCTTCCTCGAACGACCAACGAAACGTGGTCGTTTCGTCCATCGATAGTTTGACCATCCCGGCAGTATCCCCGATTCGCCCGGACGTGTAAAGCCGAACTGCCCCCGGACACCGGCCGTAGGACTGCTATTGACTCGACTCCCGCCGCCGGACAGACTACGATCCATGCGTATTCTGCAGAAATATGTGCTCCTCGAACTGACCAAGATCTTCCTGATTTCCCTGGCGGGATTGACGATGATGATGATCGTCGTCGGGCTGGTTCGGGAAGCGACGATGCAGAACCTGCCGCTGGGGCAGGTCATGCGTCTGATTCCGTTCGTGCTCCCCGCCGCCTTGTGCGTGGCCGTGCCGGTGACCCTGCTGCTGGCTACGACGACGGTCTACGGGCGGATGTCGGGGGCCAACGAGATAATCGCCGCGAAGGCCCTGGGGATTTCGCCGATGGTGCTGCTCTGGCCGGTCATGGCGGTCGCGGTGCTGCTGAGCGTGATTACGATCTGGCTCAACGACGTGTCGGCTTCCTGGGGGCGCAACGGGGCACGCCGCGTGGTGGTCGAGGCGGTGGAGGATATCGCCTACAGCATGCTCAGGGCCCAGCGCCGCTACAGCTCGCCTAATTTCACGCTCAACGTGAAACGCGTCGAGGGGCGAAAAC
The DNA here is from genome assembly GCA_013202865.1 of Candidatus Nealsoniibacteriota bacterium. Taxonomy (GTDB): domain Bacteria; phylum Planctomycetota; class Planctomycetia; order Pirellulales; family Thermoguttaceae; genus JABMRB01. The sequence continues at coordinate 1,462 of JABMRB010001120.1, forward strand.
TGATCCTGCCGACCGTTACGTTCCGCTCGCGAGGGGGCTCGCAGGGCGTGACCGTCACCGCCGAAGAGGCCGAACTGCAGTCGGACCGGCAGGCCAACATGCTGAAAATCATCCTCCGCAACGGAACGCTCGACGTTGACGGCCGCGTGACCGTCCAGTTTCCCGACGTCTACGAGCAGGAGATCCCCTTGCGGGAAGCAAGCCGGGCGAGAAACGTCAACGGCCTGGCGTCCTGGATGCCGTTGCAGACCGTCTTCGAGGAACTCGACGTGCGTAAGGACCGGATCGAACAACTCGAGCAAGAACTGGCGGCCGAGGCGGCATACCAGATGCTCTGCGGCGATTTTCAAGATCTGGCCGCTCCGCAGTGGGACAACAACGCCTACGACTTGAGATTCGTCCAGGGGCAGCTATACCGCCTGCAAACCGAACCCCACCGCCGCTTCTCGGCCGGTTTCAGTTGCCTCTGCTTCGCCTTCATCGGAGCGCCAATGGCCATCCGCCGGAGAAAAAGCGACTTCCTGACGATCTTCTTCCTCTGCTTCCTGCCGATTCTGACCATCTACTACCCACTGCTGGTCTACGGGGTCGATGCCGCCAAGAGCGGCTCCATTCCGCCATACGCAGTGTGGACCGGCAACATCCTGCTGCTCGCCTGGGGAGCCTGGATGATGCGCCGGGTGATCCGGTATTAGAAAATAGTGGGCAGTGGGGAGTAGTTGGGGTGGCAGTTGAACTGCCACCCCCTCTGATTCCAACGCCCCCCGACTGCGTTCGGGGGGTGGATAGCGGGTAGCCGGAAATCTTCAATATCCCCGGCGCTGCCCACTAGTCATCATCGTCATCCTCCCGCACCGCCGCCGCCGGGTCCTCGTCGCCAACCGACGGCACGACCCAGACCTTCACTTCGCCCTCGATCTCGTGGCCGACGTGGATCTTGACGGTGTAGAGCCCTAGCTCCTTCAGCGGGCCTTGCAACCGCACCTGATCCTGGGTGATCGTGACGTTGTTGCGTTTCAGTGCGGCAACAATCTCCGGCGCGCCGACGCTGCCGTAGAGGTGGCCTTCGTCGTTGGCATTCGCCTCGATGGTGACGCTCTGGCGCCCCATTTCCTCGGCCTTGGTGTGCAGGTCGGCCAGTCGCGCCCGCTCGATATCGGCCAGTTGGGCCTTGTGCTTGGTGACCATCCGCCTGTGGTGCTCCGAGGCCATCGTGGCCAGCCCCTGCGGCAGAAGGTAGTTGTGCGCGTAGCCCGGGCGAACCTCCACCACGTCACCTTGCCGGCCGAGGTGCTCGACCGGCTGGATCAGCAGCAGTTCGATTCCGCCGTTGGGGCCTCGCACAAGCCGCTTGCTGCGATGGGGGCCGGATCGTTTCTTCTTCGCTCTCGTCTTGGTCATGAAACCGAATACCTTTGTCTGCCATGCACTAGAAAGGAATGTCGTTGCCGCCGCCGCCGCCACCGCCGCCGCCGACGCCACAG
>JABMRB010001121.1 GCA_013202865.1 Candidatus Nealsoniibacteriota bacterium
AACCATGACGTACCGGCTTGTACTGCAACCGGAAGCGGAAGCAGATCTGAATGAAGCCTACCGATGGTACGAAGATCAGCGTCCCGGGCTGGGTGGCGAATTCATCGAGAGTGTTGAAGCTGTTTTCGAACGTATCCGCCAGACGCCGGAATTCCACGCGGTTGTTTACAGGGAGGTCCGGCAGACACTCGTCAAACGTTTTCCGTATGTTGTCTGCTACGTGTTCCAGGAAGACCAAGCCGATGTGGTCGCGGTCTTCCATGGCCACCGTGATCCAACCGTTTGGAGATTGCGAGTTGAGGGAAGAGACGTGGATTCCAACGACGATAACTAGACGTACGTCCTCAACCGCAGAGGACGCGGCAGGCCGAGCCCGACGGGCGCAGGCTTGGTGGGTGATATCCAGAAATTGTGTAACACGCGGCAAACGGATGGAGAAACCGGCAACCCCATGGTACGATTCACTTTGTGACGAAACTCAGCGTGCGAGTTAGGCCGCACATTCGCGGTCTACAGGTGTTACGCAGAAACTGCCTATGAACAAGTTCGGCGACAAGATGATCAAGCAAGAAGAAGTCATACCCCTGATTCTTGAGGCATGCCCCTCGTTCCAAGAAGTGTGGGGCCGGTCGGAGGATAAGGACCTGCTCTATGTCGTCATGGGTGACCTCGCTCGCCACCTCCTCTCGCTGTACCTAGACAAGCGAACTGATGAGTTTGGGCCGTTGTGTGAAGTAATCGAGCGTCTCCATGCCCACGGAGATGACTTTGTCAGAGAGCTTGCCACCATCGGGTTTCTGGAAGGCGTCCAGAACGTCTGGGGTAACAACGACGCCGACCCTGAGGGCTTTTGTCGCTTCCTGTCGGCGGAGAGCCGCCGCTGGTGGGAGGAATTGAACGCATTCTGGCGAGGCGAGCGGCATTACGTTGGTGAGGGGCTACAGAAGCAGATGACCGACGAGGACATCGCCCAGGTTCGTCAGCGGAACGCGGGACAGTCACCTATTTCTGATACCGAAAACAGGTGACTGTCCCCCATCAGGCTCATTAGGCTACGATTCAACCGGAGTAGAATGATGGTTGATTTAAGTGCATATCGATCCAGGCTAACAGAGCTGTGTCATTCTCTCTCGGTGAAACGTCTGGAACTGGTCGGCTCGGCCGCACGAGAAGACTTCCATTCGGAGTCGAGTGACATCGATGTGCTTATCGAATTCGAGGGGACTCATGCCCTCTTTGATCGGTATTTCGAGCTCAAATTCGGCCTGGAGAGCATCTTCGGTAGAAAAGTCGATGTGATTCAGAGCGGAGCGGTCAGGAATCCGCATCTCCGCGCATCCCTTCAGCAAGACAGGATAGCAGTCTATGAAGCATGATGACCGCGCGGCTGAGCTTCGCGTGTTACCCCATAAGCGCGTACACCGACCGAAAGACTTCCCTGAGATGAGAAGCGTTCTTTTGCTGGCGATCGTGCTGGGGCTTGTCACTTCCGGCGGCGTTCGCGCTGCCCCAGCGGCTCCTCTGCCGCGGGCGATGGAGTTGGAAGGGCTGCACGCCTACGCCGAGAAGATCGTTGCGGCCGGGGATACGATCCGGTTCCGTGTATCGAGCACGGTGCCTTACGAGCTTTCGGTCTGTCGGCTGGGATGGAAGGTGGATGATCCGGCCGGGGACGAGGTGTTGTCTACGTTTGCCGAGTCGCCGCCGGTGCGGCAGGCGATTCATCCGGGCTCGTTCGTGCATGTGGAAAAGGGACTGCCGACGGACAAACCGCTGGCGGCCTTGACGCTGCAGTGCTGGGTGCGGCCTTGGGCCGGCAAGGGCTGGCAAACGCTGATCTCGCAACACGACTACCCCGCCCACTGCGGTTTCGGCCTGTTTCTCGACGGCGACGCCAAGCTGCACTTCTATCTCGGCGACGGAGCCGAATATCGCTCCGACTGGACGCTGGCCGGACCGAAATTGGCAACCCGCCGCTGGCAACACGTGGTCGGCACTTGGGACG
>JABMRB010001122.1 GCA_013202865.1 Candidatus Nealsoniibacteriota bacterium
AACTCTTCCGGCGGCCGGATGCTTTTCTTGAGCCCGGGGGGGCCCTGGCGTGATGGTTCGCCGTAGTGTACAAGTAGGGTGCGTGAAACGCGCCAGCCCCGGTAGGTCAGCTTGCCCTGACGTGAACACAAGAGCGACCTTTCGCGTGTCAGGGCAAGCTGACCTACCGGGGCTGGCGCGTTTCACGCACCCTACTTGTACACTACGGCGAACCATCACGCCAGGGCCCCCCCGGGCTCAAGAAAAGCATCCGGCCGCCGGAAGAGTTCCGGCGGCCGGACGTCGAGGGTCGGTTTCCTCGGTTAGGAGTTTAACGGGCTAGTCCACTATTGGGCAGGCCCACTAGCGGTCGAGTTTCAGCGCCTCGAGGTAGGCGGTTCCCACGACGGGTGGCTCCGGCGCGGTCTCGGTGGCCGGCGCGTCGGGAGCTGGCGGAGCCTCTTCGGGAGCGCCACCGGCAGGCGTGGCCTCTTCGGCGCCGCCGCCCTCACCGCAGCCGCAGGCGGCCGCAGGCTCGCCACAGCCTTTACCGCACTTGGCACAGGCCGACACGCACTTGTAGGCGGGAACCTCGCAGAGGATTTCCTTGCGAACAAGCTTCTTGATCGTGCGCGACTTCATGCACTTAGGCTCGACGTACTTGCGGTTCTTAAGCGACTCGCAAGGGTCCTTGCCGGCGGCGCATCCGGCCTCGCAGCCTGCCTCGCACTTTGCCGCACCGCAGTCAGCCCCCTTGCCGCAGCCCTTGCAACAGCCGCGACCGGGCAGCGAAGGGCACATGTCGCTGCATTCGACTACCCAGACGTGCCGCTTCACGAGCCTCACGCCGCTTTCCACTTGGCAAGTCTTTCCCATGCTGCCGCAACGGGAACAACAACTCTTGTCCTTGGCGGCCTTGTCGCAGCAGCCGGGATCGTCACAGCCCGCGGCAGGGCCGCAATCCCCGGCCACGGCCATGGTGGCAACCAGCATGCTGATCGCCAATGCTATCACCAACGTTCTCATGTTCATATCTCCTTTTGGGTCGTGCCGGGGCCCGGCACGCTGGGTCGAGTTTCTATCCGAAAACGATTCACTTCAGTTCAGGCTTCTCGGCAGTCTCGCGACTTCCTAGAAGTCAATTTGGAAACGGGTCATGAGGATGTCGACTTCACCAACACCGGCAACGGCATGGTCGCTCGTCTGGGAGTTGATGTAGTTGACCATCACGCGGGTGTAGGGCGTCAGGTACCAGTTGACGCCGAACGTGTGGTTCTCGACGTCGCCGCCGACGATGCCGCCGTCGGTCAGGTCAACGGTCGAGTACCGGTAGGCCACTTCCCAGGCACCCTTGCCGGTATAGACGTTGCCGTCTTCGGCGCGGACGCGGAAAAAGTTTTCCAACGGCTTCACACGGTTGAACTCGCCCATGCGGCGGTTGTACGGGCGATGCTCGCCGGTGAGGAAGTAGCTGAAGTAGATGTAACCGCCGTCGAAGTCGACGTCGGCAGCGGCAGGCTGCGATACCTCCATCGAGAGATACTCTGCCTGGACGGACAAGGGGCCGTATACGAAGGCCGCCTCCAAGTTGTAGGCGTTGATGTCTTGGGCAAAGAAAAGGCCGGTGTCGGCAACGTTGTTTGCCAGGTGCGACTCGGGGCGCTGCAAAACTTGGTAGTTTGCAGTGCCGGCTACCAGAGGAGAGACGTCGCGATAGGTATAGGCGGCCCCCAAGTGGAACACGCCGCGTCCCTGCGTGGCTTCGTCGTACCAGGGCACCCAAGTCACGCGGGCATCAAAGGCCGTGCCCCCGTCGTCATCGTAGCCGGTGCCGCCAGGGAAACGTGACGGGGCATCGGTGTCCATCGTGGTGAATGCACCAAGGAACCAGGAGACCGTTTCGGCCTCGTTCCAATCGAAGGCCATGATGCCGGTCGCACGGTCACCGACGTCGCCCAGGTTGCTAATCAGGCTCCGTTCCATGAACGTGATGAACCTGGCGCTGGTCAATTGGTCCAGACTGAAAGGCTCCTTGAAGTGCCCCACGCGGAGGTGACCGGCCAACGGCAACTCGTTGATTTGCCCGTAGGCGTCCCGGACATCGGCATTGCCGGAGGCGAAATCGAACTGCAATTTGTAGTCAATTACCTGAAAGGCCGTGCCAGACATGAAGAATCGTAGTCTTCGTGCCTCCATGCCGTCGAGCATGTCGCCGGCCTGGGCAATGCTCGCCGCATCTTGATCGAACGCAGCCCAGTCCCAAAAGAGTCGCCCGCCGAACGTGGGCCTGTTCTTAGCTGCTGTCGTAGCCGCGCCTTGGACTATCTCCAAGCCTTCGACCCGGGCCTGCAAATCGGCCAGATCCGGCTCGCCCGAGTAGCTGACCAGGCGGTTGGTCGGCACCGCGGTAATCGGCATACTGACCATCTGCGAGTTCAGGTCCGTCGGATCGGCCGGTACATAGAATTGATCTTGGCTCCACGCGCCGGTGGAACCGGTACAGAAAATAACTACGGCTAGAATTCCCACTAGCCAACCTTCCTTGCGTCCGTGCATTGGACCTCCTCCAAAGGGTCGCGGGACAGTCGTGGGCGGTCGATCGCCGGCCAACCTGTCCGCTGAATCGTAAGTATTACCAGTCTCTCCCGGGCAGTCGCGCGTTGCCGCATGACTGGAATTACTATCGGAACCACGATAACAGGTCTCCACACTGCCGGGTGCGAGTGACACATCCCGTACAACCGGAAAACTCGCACCCCCGTCAACCCTCAAAGTCGACTACGCCGGCATGTTTCACCCGATGATGGCTCCGGCCGTCTCACCCCAGCCGGGAAAGACCACGCAAGTAGCCCCGTTCGCCACTTGGCCCACTCACCACTTGCAATGCCCCGGGCTGGTGAATTGACGGCCTTTCAGGCCTGACCTCCCGTCGCCGTTGGCTGAACCCCCAAAATCCGTGCCTCCGTGGTGAAACATCCGTACCCGAACCAGTCACTCCGGCCAGAAATCACACAACCCAACCGGGGGGTAACCGCAACCGAACCGTCCCGGCGGGGTTAGATCTTCAGAGCGGCCCTGCAATAAACCCACACGACTTGCGTTTAGGCTATTAGAGATGACTGCCCAGAGCCGACATTCGCAGGACCAGCAACGTTTTGCCCAGTGGGGTCACCAACATGGCCAGGCCGTCCGCGGGTACCTGTTGGCTATGGTCGGCCGAGTGGACGTTGCCGAGGATTTGACGCAGGAGGTATTCGCTCGGGCATGGCAGGCACGCCGCCGATATCGCGAGCAGGGCTACGCCCGAGCCTACCTGTTGCGAATTGCCGACCGGCTGGTGTTCGACCGGCAGCGGAAAGCCGGCCGAGAGGTCACCTTGGACGAGGAGAACTGGAAGCGGATCGAGCCACCCGCTCGCACGGAAGACCCGTCGCAGACGCTTGCCCGCACGGAGGCCGCGAAGGAACTCACCGCGGCGCTCGAGCAGATCTCGCCGGCACAGCGTCGGGTTTTGTTGTTGCGATATTATGGTCAACTGAGTTTTTCGGAGATTGCCCGGATCATGGAGTGCCCGATTTCAACCGCCTTGAGCCATGGGCGGCGTGGCCTTCTGACTCTGCGGAAACTGCTGGTGGAGAACATGCCGTGAGCAAGGAACAGGACCAACTTCGACGCCGTCTCGAACGGGCCACCGCGGCCGAGTTCACCGCCGACGAGTTGCCATCCGACGCCGAAACGGCTTTGCTCCGCGAAGGATGGGTCGCGCTGGGACAGTTGCTCGAGACGGCCTACCCTGCCGGCGAGCAGCCGCTCGATCTGCCGAGCTTGCCGTCGCGGAAAACGGCCGCCTGGCGCAATCCTGCGGTCGTGGCGGCGCTGGTGGCCTCGCTGTTGGTTGTGGCGACTCTGGCTTGGTCGTTGATGTCAACCGACGGCCCCGGCAATCCTCATCAAATAGTCGATCGAGAGAACGGGACGACTCCCACCGTCAAGAAAGAGTCGCCCCTGCCGGATAGTGACACGGTGCCGGATAGTGACGTGCCCGAACCGGACGAACTGCAATGGGACGACTCGTTCGACGAGCAACTTGCGATGGCCGGTGAAGACGTCATTCGCATTCAAGAGGATTGGTACGGACTGGACGACGCGTTTGGTCCGATTGAAGCGGGGCTGAAACAAATCGCAGAGGACATCGAAAGCGACTCGCTATAGTCGGGAGATCATACCATGTTGCCCAAGAGAACTATCGTCGCCGTGGGATTGGGACTCGGATTGTGGCTCTTGCCGGGCAGCGCCGTTTGGGCCGCGGAAGACGACCCGGCTGCGGAACGGCCGTCTGCGGCAGCGCCGGACGACGCGAAGGCCCCCGGACCGTTCCAAGCCCCCTTCCCTCGTCCCGGTTCCGGCATGGGATTCGGTCCCGGCAGGGGCCCGGGTGCTGCCATGGGACGTGCTCCCGGTGAAGGTCCCGGTATTGGCAAGGGTCCCGGTATTGGCAAGGGTCCCGGTCCCGACAAAGGCCCCGGCAAAGGTCCCGGCCCCGGGATGCGGGGCGGTCCCGGCAGAGGTCCCGGTCCCGGCAACCGACCCGGTTCGCCGGAAGGGCTGGGCCCGCGCCGGTTCGGAAATCCGGGCGGTCCACCGCGTTGGCCGCACCACAATTGGGACGCCCTGGAAAAGGCCGATCCCGAAATGTACGAACTGCTGAAAGCCGACCACGACCTGGAACAGCAGACCCGTGAGTTGGCCATCCAGTATCGCCGGGCACCGGGCGGGCAGAAGCCGGAGATCAAGAAAGAGATCAGGAAAGTGGTGGACGAGCACTTCCAACTCCGCCAACAACGGCGCGAGTTGGAACTGAAACGGCTCGAAGAAGAACTGAAGCGGCTCCGCGAGGCCTTCGAGGCCCGCAACGACGCCCGCGAGATGGTCGTCGGAAAACGCGTTGCCGAACTGCTCGGGGAAAAGGAGATCGATTTCTAGGAAGGAGAAACTGACGCCACTTCCCCGGCCGTGCCTGTGTAGGGCACTTTGGCCTGTGGCGTACACTACCTCGTTGTTGTGAGGAGAAGGATTATGACTGCTTTACGTCCCCTGTACCGCACCTTGTTGCGGTGCCTCCCCGTGGCAGCCGTCATCGTCGGGCTACTGTTGTTGCCCGGACTGCTGATGGCTGACCAGCCGAAGGACGGTCCCGACGGCCCCGAAGCCAAACGCCCCGGACCACCCGGTGGCCCTGCCATGCGTGGCGGCCCCGGTTTCCAACGCGGCCCCGGCGCTGCCATGCACGGCGGCCCCGGCATGCGTGGTGGCCCTGGCGCTGCCATGCGCGGCGGCCCCGGCATGCGTGGTGGCCCCGGTCCTGGTATGCAGCGCGGCCCCGGTCCTGGTAAAGGCCCCGGTCCCGGCATGCAGCGTGGTCCCAGCAGAGGCCCCGGTCCTGGTATGCAACGCGGCCCCGGCCCCGGTAAGGGCCCTGGTCCCGGCATGCATCGCGGCCCCGGTCCTGGTAAAGGCCCCGGTCCCGGCATGCAGCGTGGTCCCAGTAGAGGCCCCGGTCCCGGCATGCAGCGTGGTCCCGGTTCTGGTAAAGGTCCCGGCCCTGGCATGCAGCGTGGTCCCAGTAGAGGCCCCGGTCCCGGCATGCATCGTGGTCCCGGTCCTGGCAAAGGCCCCGGACCCGGCATGCATCGTGGTCCCGGTCCTGGTAAAGGTCCCGGCCCTGGCATGCAGCGTGGTCCCAGCAGAGGCCCCGGTCCTGGCATGCATCGCGGCCCCGGTCCGAGCAAGGGCCCCGGTCCCGCCATGCGAGGCGGCCCCGGCAAGGGCAAAGGCCCCGGTCCTGGCATGCATCGCGGCCCCGGTCCTGGTAAAGGCCCCGGCCCTGGCATGCAGCGTGGTCCCAGCAGAGGCCCCGGTCCGCAACGCGGCGGCCCCCCCCAGGGCCGCGGCCCGCATGGTCACGGTTCGCACCGTTGAGAAAGCCGTCTGACAGATTGGCTTTGTAGTGAGACCCGAGTACCCGGCGAGGCCCTCGCACACGCGAGTCTATGGCCTCGCCGGGCTTTCATTGTTCCCCCGGCCGCTTCACCAGCCGTGTTCTGCACTGCCGCGAGTGTTCCATGAAATCTATTGCGATAGGCGTTCCGGTCCTGCTCGTGCTAATGGCCGTTGCACCGGCTGCCGACGGCGCAGACTGGCCCCAGTTTCGCGGTCCGGCCGGTGCGGCGACCACCGACGACGCCAAGGTGCCGCTCGCCTGGAGCGACTCGAAGAACGTCAAGTGGAAGATCCCCTTGCCCGGGCCCGGTTCGTCCAGCCCGATCGTCTTCGCCGACCGCGTCTTCGTGACCTGCTACTCCGGCTACGGCGTCGAGGCAAGCAACCCGGGCAGCCTGGCAAAGCTGCAACGCCATCTGATCTGTGTCGATCGCAACTCGGGAAAAACCTTATGGTCGAAGACGGTCGACGCGACGCTTCCGGAAGACGAGCTTCGCGGCTACCTCTCCCAACACGGCTACGCCAGCAGTACGCCGGTAACCGACGGCAAACGGGTCTTCGTGCTGTTTGGCAAGACGGGCGTGATGGCGTTCGATTTCGACGGAAACAAACTGTGGCAGAAGAGCGTCGGCACCGAGTCGAGCAACCGCCGGTGGGGCTCTGCCGCCAGCCCGATCCTCTACAAAGACATGGTGATCGTCAACGCCTCCGAAGAGAGCCAGTCGATCCGGGCGATGAAGCAGGAGACGGGCGAAGAAGTCTGGCGGGCCGAGGCGTCTAGCCTGGAACTCAGTTACGGCACGCCGTTGCTGGTCGATTTGCCCGGCGGCCGCAAGGAACTGGTCCTCGGCGTGCCCTATGAGGTCTGGGGCCTCGACCCCGACACGGGTAAACTCACCTGGTACGCCGAGACGGCCCTCGACGGAAACATCGTGCCCAGCCCGGTGGCTTCCGGCGGCATCGTCGTGATCTTCGGCGGTTACCGCAACACGGGGGCCGTCGCCGTTGAAGCCGGCGGCAAGGGCGACGTCACGAAGACCCGCGTGCTATGGACCAGCAAGGACGCCTCCTACGTGCCTTCGCCGGTCGTCCGCGACGGCAAACTCTACTGGGTGAGCGACATGGCGATTGCCTTCTGTGCGGAACTCGAGACCGGCAAGACGATCTTCAGCGAGCGCCTGCCGCGAACCGGCGGCGGGAGCTTCGGCGGAAAACCGTGCTACGCGTCGGTCGTCCGGGCCGGCGAGCGGTTCTATTCGGTCAGCCGTACCGCCGGCACGTTCGTCTGGGCCGTCAAGGACGGATATGAACAGCTTGCCCACAATCGGCTGGAATCCGACCAAAGCGACTTCAACGGCTCCCCGGCAATCGCCGACGGGCAGATATTTTTGCGTTCCAATCGATTCTTGTACTGTATCGAAAGTCCCTGAGCGACGAAACCATCCGGCAGAGAACGATCGCATGCGGCGCATCCTGATTTCGATCTCGTTGATGATCTGCACGACCGGTGCGGCCCCCGCCCCGGCGGACGGCGCATCCCCGTCGGACGGCGCGGACGGCAAACGCCCAAACGTGGTGATCTTCGTGGCCGACGACCTGGGCTGGAATGACGTGGGCTACCACGGTAGCGAGATCCGCACGCCCCATATCGATAAACTGGCCGCCGACGGACTCGAACTCGACCGCTTCTACAGCTTCCCGATCTGCAGCCCGACGCGGGCGGCGCTGATGACCGGACGCTCGCCGATGCGGTTCGGGATCAACGGCCCGCTTCAGCCGGGGGCCGCCGGCCTGCCACTGGACGAACACCTGCTGCCGGAGACGTTCCGCGCGGCCGGCTACCAAACGTGGATCGTCGGCAAATGGCACCTCGGCTCCAGCGACGAGCAGCGGCTGCCACACCGGCGCGGGTTCGACCACTTCTACGGATTCATCGGCGGCGGCGTCGACTACTTCGCCCATACCGAATTCCGCACGGGCGAGCAGGACTGGCAGCGCAACGGCAAACGATTCACCGAAGAGGGCTACTCGACCGACCTGTTCGCCGACGAGGCCGTGCGGCTGCTGCACGCCCGCGACAAGAGGAAACCGGCCTTTCTCTACTTGTCGTTCAACGCGCCTCACAGTCCCTTACAGGCACCGCAACCGTTGATCGACAAGTATACCTCGATCGCGTCACCTCACCGCCGCGTCTACGCCGCCATGGTCGACGCCATGGATGCGGCCATCGGTCGGGTGCTGACGGCGATCGATGAAGAAGGCATGAAAGATAACACGCTCGTGCTCTTCTTCAGCGACAACGGCGGTCAAAGCGGGCGTGGCATGGCCGCCGCCGCCAGCAACGAACCGCTGTTGCGAGGCAAGGGCTCCGTCTGTGAAGGCGGCATCCGCGTGCCGGCTGCGGTTCGCTTTCCCGGCGTGCTGCCGGCCGGTCGTACCAGCCGCCAGGTCGTCAGCGTGTTGGACCTGCTGCCCACGTTGGCCGCCGCGGCGGGAATCACGCCGGGCAACACCGAGCCGCTGGACGGCAGGAACCTCTGGCCGGCGATCCGCGACGACAAACGGGTGCCGCCGGAAGACCTGCTTGTCGGCAACCGTCGCGACTATGCCCTGTTGCACGGCCGGTGGAAGTTGATCCAGAGCGGCGCCGCCGCCGGGGAAGTTCAGCAGAACTGGCTGATCGACCTCGAACAAGATCCGCACGAGAAGCGGAACGTCGCGGCCGAACATCCCCAAGTGGTTCGCGAGCTTTCCGCCCGGATTGCATTGTGGACCCTATCGATCGGTCTGCAACAAGGACCCGGTACCCGCCCCCCGCGACCCGGGAGACCGCGATCACAGTAGCGTTTAGTTTCCCCGTTTTACCCTTACTGGAGGAATGTCATGAAACGTTGGACGATTGTGTTGGCGGCCGTGGTCGCCTTGGTGTTGGTGGCGGACGCATTCGCCGCCGAACCTCCCCCCGGCGGTGACCGGCGACCCGGAGGTGCCGGTGGCCGTCAACCGGGTGGACCCGGAGGTGCCGGCGGTTTCCGTCGCCCGGCAAGCCCGATGATGACGGCCCTGGACGCCGACAAGGACGGCGAGCTGTCGGCCGAGGAGATCGCCGGCGCCAGCAAAGCGCTCAAGACCCTCGACAAGAACAAGAACGGCAAGCTGGAAGCCGAAGAATTGCGACCGCAGTTCAACTTCGGTCGCCCCGGTGAAGGTCGCCCCGGCGGCCCCGGTGCCGGCCAGCGCCCCGATCGTCCGGGCGGTGGTGAAGCCCGTCCCGGTGGCGGCCCCGCCGGAGGTCCCGGTGGCGCCGCGAGCTTCGTCGAGCGGCTGATGGGCCTGGATAAGAACAAGGACGGAAAGCTCAGCAAGGACGAACTGCCCGAACGGATGCAGCGGATGATCGAGCGGGCCGACACCAACAAGGACGGCGACCTGGACAAGGACGAGATCAAGAAGATGGCCGAAGGGTTCGGTCGTGGCCCCGCTGCCGGTGGCGGTCCCGGAGCCGGTCGTGGTCCCGGTGCCGGTGCCGGTCGTGGTCCCGGTGCCGGTCGTGGTCTCGGCGGCGGTGGTGATCGTCCGGAGCGTCCCACGCGTCCCGAATGATCCGGCTTGTTTCGATAGTGAAGACTGACCCGCCCCCGCGGCGGAGAGTCGGCTCCTCGCGAGCCGCTCTCCCCGCGGGGGCGATTTTACTTAGCCCGCCGTGAATACACCGTCCTACGGACCTCTTGGCGTTGTGATCGAAAAATGGCATAATGGGCCCCGGGTGTGCCGCATTGACCGGCACTTTCACCCGGAATCGCCAACTTGCTCAATCGAACGGTCGCTCGATGCAGTCGCTCCAAGGCCATCTGCTGGTCGCGTCGCCGCAAGTGTCCGATGAGGATTTCGCCCGTGCGGTGATCCTGCTGATTCAACACTCCGACATGCAGGCCGTCGGCGTGGTGTTGAACCGTCCAGGCGATACCCCGCTGGGCAACCTGCTGAAGGGCGCCGACAAGGCCGCCGGGCAGTGCGGTTCTTGCACCTACTGGGGTGGTCCGGTCCCCGGCACGGTGATGGCGCTGCACACGTGCCAGTCGGCCGCCGACTTGGAGGTCCTTTCCGGCGTCTACTACTCGGTGAAGAAGAAGAGTCTTCAGCAGTTGCTCGCCCGGCCGGAGCATCGCGCGAAGCTCTTCGACGGTCACGCCGGCTGGGGCCCGTCGCAGTTGGAGCAGCAAATCGAAGCCGGCCAGTGGCAAGTGGTGCCCGCCCAAGAGGACCACGTCCTCGGTACAAACCACGATCTCTGGCAGAGCGTTGTGCAAGGCGACTGAAGTGCGGGCGCCGTAACCGGCATGATCCGCAGGGGCGCCGGGTCCGGTCGCCACAATCGTCACTTCCCCAACGCCATTTACCGGTTCCTTCCCACCAAGCCGCGCTGTGCGGTGTAGCCTTCAATAGTGGGAAAGTTGCGTACTTGTTGCCGGCCTGGGCAGTCACGGCCAGCGTCACCGAAGCGCAGGAGAAGAGCCATGTCACAGGGACTGGACGAAGTGAATCGGGCCATTCGCATTCTTGTCGGCCGCAACGCCACGCTCCATCAGAGGTTGTACGAAGCAGCCAAGGTGTTTGCCGATGCGTCGCACGGGCCGTACCAATGGCCGAAAAGGTTGGCCAATCAGGCCGATGAACTCAGCGGGCGGTTGACCGCCAAAGGCAACATCGCAGGCACCGTCAACAGCATGGACGCGACCGACGCCCGGGAAGTTGCCGAGGAGATGCTCGAACTCGCCACGGCGTTGAACGTGGCCACCGTAACCTACGTACCCGCTCCGATGAAGCTGCCTATCGGCACGGGATCTCGCAGACGGCTCGACGTTGCCGGGGCCTCCAGCTAGCAGTTCAGCCTCGCGACCGTCAAAACCCCCATCTTCCGTTGCGGATCGCGCAAATTCTGGAAGAAATGACGGTGACACGTGCGCCGCGATTGAAGGAAATCGGCGTCGAATTACTCTGGGGCAATAGGGAAGACTGCGGTAAGCATGGCCGCGGCGGTATCCTGGGCAATACAGCCACCCGCGCAGAACCCCGCCGCCGAGAAATTTTCCGGCAGCTTTCCTCCTTGTAACAGTATCCCCAAGGTCAACATTCAGGACCTGTAGTCGGAAACCCCGAGGCATTGAGATGAAACGCGTAGCGACGACCCTTACGGTGGCGGTTCTTTGTTCTGTGGTGTCGGCCGCGTCTGCGGCGACGATTACACTGGGAACCTACAATCTGCTGGAAAACACACCCGACCAGAAGATCCCGGTCTACATCGTCGGCAGCGTGGGTGATCCGGCCGTTGCCGGCATGAATTTCAACGTGCAAATTGCCGATGGCGGCCCCGAGGCGCCCGGTGGATCGATCGACGGCCCGGGAATCTCCTACCTCCAGTTGGTGGATGATCCCGTTACGCCCGACTACGCGCTGTACCACACGGACATCTACGGGCCGACGTTTTTCGACTCGATCTCAAATTGGGGGCACTTCGGCGTCGGTTCGCCGTTTCCACAGTTCTTCGCGCGCAATACGGCCTTCACGTCGGGGGGCCAGCCCCTTCCCGTCGGTGTCGAAACCCTGCTGGCCGTCGTGACGGTCGACACCACCGGGTTCTTTGTCGGCGATGCGAACGATCCCTGGGATCTGAAGATTGGCGACACGCTCAACGGATCGACCGCTTTGCTCGATACGAGCCCGCTTTCTCCCACGCCGATTCCGCTGGAGATCACCGAGGGCCAGATCACGCTCGTCTCCGAGCCCTCCACGCTGGCCCTGGTGCTGATCGGGCTGTTGGGAGTCGCGGTGCTACTCTGGAAGCGATGATTCCAGCGGGCATAGATCGCACTTTTTTCGACTTCGACTGAAGTTCTCCCGGGTGAGATGTCGATATCCGGCCACACCGGCACATGTTCGGCCGGTCCCTCGACCTCCCTGCTAGCATCGCCAGCCCACCCGGAAACTTCCCGTGCCACCCGTTGCCCCCGCCGCGGCTCGCCGCCGATCTGCTGCACCCGACGCCACCGGACGCCGGTGCGTTATCTGGTGCGTCACCGACGGGAAGGCCGGACATCTGAACCAGATGCGGGGGCTGATCCGGGCCTTGGCCGAAGAAACGCCCGTGGAAGTCCATACGATCCGCTCGCCTTCGCGGCTCCGCTCGCTGCTGGACTGGGCCCGGGGACGTTTCCCCGCCGGCAAAGATCTGCCCCGGCCGACGCTGATCCTTGGCGCCGGCCACGCCACCCATCCGGCCGTGCTGGCGGCCCGGCGTGCGTTTGGCGGGCGGTCGGTCGTGCTGATGAAGCCGAGCCTGCCGATCCACTGGTTCGATCTGTGCCTGATCCCCGAACACGACGGCGTGAAGCCGCGGTCGAACGTGGTCCTGACCCGCGGCGTGCTGAATAACCTGAAACCGTCGTCGCAACACGCCGACAACGAGGGGCTGATCCTCATCGGCGGCCCCTCGTCGCACTACGACTGGTCCGACGCCCGGGCTGTGGAGCAGGTTCGCGAGATCGTCCGTCGCCAGCCACACCGCCACTGGACCTTGACCACCTCGCGGCGGACGCCCGACTCGCTGTTGCCGGGTTTGCAGGCGCTGAAGGCCGAGAATCTCACGATCGTGCCGTTCGAGCAGACCGCGCCGAGCTGGGTGCCCGAGCACTTGGCCGCCGCCGGCGCCGTTTGGGTCACCGAAGACAGCGTCTCGATGGTCTACGAGGCGATGACCTCCGGCGCCATGGTGGGCCTGCTCTCGGTGCCACAACGTCGTTCGGGACGCGTGGCCCAGGGCTTGCAACGGCTGGTCGACGACGGCTGGGTCACGCC
>JABMRB010001123.1 GCA_013202865.1 Candidatus Nealsoniibacteriota bacterium
GGGGCTGGGGACTGGGGGCTCAGGAGGATGCCATTCCCCCAACCCCGAGTCCCCAACCCCCAGTCCCCAGTCCCCAACCCCCTGACGGCCTTCCGTTCACCGCCGTGAATAACTCCGATGAAAGATAACCCCTTGAACGCTACCGACCCACTCGTCGACGCCTTCGGACGCGTACATACCGACCTGCGAATCTCGGTCACCGACCGTTGCAACATCCGCTGCCGCTACTGCGTGCCGGCCGAGGGCATCCAGTACCGATCCCATGCCGAGATGCTCACCTACGAGGAACTCGAGCGTTTCGTTCGCGTGGCCGCCGGACTGGGAATTCGCAAGATCCGGCTTACCGGCGGCGAACCCCTGGTACGCAAGGGAATCTGCCGGCTGGTCAAGATGCTCGCCGCCGAGCCGGGAATCGTCGACGTTGCCATGACCACCAACGGCATCCTGCTGGACCAGTACGCCGACGCCTTGAAGGCCGCCGGGCTGATGCGGTTGAATATCAGCCTCGATACGCTCGACCGCGAGAAGTTCCAGCAGATCACCCGGCACGATGAGCTCGACCGCGTGCTCGATGGGATCGCCGCGGCCCGCCGGGCCGGATTCGAGCAGACCAAGCTCAACGCCCTGGCCATCCGCAATCTCAGCGAAGACGACGTCGTACCGCTGGCCCGCTTCGCCCGAGAACGACGCATGGAACTCCGCTTCATCGAGTTCATGCCCGTCGACGGCGACCGAAAGTGGACCAGTGATCGGGTCCTCTCCGGCAAGGAGATTCTGGAATTACTGTCGCAAGGAATCGGCCCGCTGGAGCCGGCCTCCTCGAACGGTTCCCCGGCCGCGGCCACACGGTTCCATTACGTCGACGGCGGCGGCTGCGTCGGCGTTGTCCGGTCGGTTAGCGAGCCGTTCTGCGGCAAGTGCAACCGCTTGCGGTTGACCGCCGACGGGAATGTTCGCAATTGCCTTTTCTCCCCACAGCAATGGAAGATCCGTCCGCTGCTCCGCTCGGGTGCTACCGATCAGGAGTTGGCCGACTTGATCCGTGCGGCCGTCGGTGCGAAGAGTCATGCCCGGGGAACCGACAACGGCCAATTTGCCCGCTGCGATCGGCCCATGCACCAGATCGGGGGGTGAATCGAAAGATGGCGAATAAGCTCTGGTATCACGAAGGTCTGCAATTCGAGTGTACCGGCTGCGGCGATTGCTGCACGGGAGAGCCGGGCCACGTCTGGGTGAATAAGGCGGAAATCGAGGCCATGGCCGCCGCGATCGACATGGAAGTTGAGCCGTTCCAACAGCGTTACGTCCGGCTGATAGGCATCCGCAAGAGCCTGACCGAACGGCCCGGCGGCGATTGTGTTCTCTACGACGCGGCCAGTCGCACCTGTCGGGTCTACGAAGCCCGTCCCCGGCAGTGCCGCACCTGGCCCTTCTGGTCGTCGAATCTCGACACGCTGCAAAGCTGGCAGGAGATCGCCCGCGACTGTCCGGGTGTCGGCAGCGGGCAGCTCGTTGCGTCGCAAGAGATCCGATCCCAGCGCGACGTGGTGCGGGTGTAGCCGCTACTGGCAAACTCTGCCGAATCTACCGATTGTAGGGATTGGCTGGAGTTCTCCGGTCAGATGGCCGATGAAGGACTCCAACCGCGGTCGGTCTTTGATGGCATTGCGCCATTGCCGTGCTGAGGTGACGGCAGAAATTGTTCGAGACATTTCTCTGTTAGTCCTTGTCAGCAAAGAACTTACGGCAGAAGACGGTCTTGCGGCGGCTCCAGACGGGGCTAAGCTCTTTGACAATAAGAACTTACGACGATTCGCCCGGTTTCTTTGAACCGGTCGAATTGCAGACGTCAGCCGACCGATTTCCACGGCGTTGGCAACGCTGCGGAACGATTGATCTTGACACTAGTCGTTATGGCACCTACACTTGCAGCGTAATTGGACCTCTCACGCGATCGGGTTTTTGAGCCTGCGGCGACCTCATTTCTCATAGGAGAATCGAGTCGTGACCAAGAAAGAGATTGTTCGGACCATTTCTGACGAGATGGCGCTGACGCAACTGCAAACGAAAGAAATTGTCCAGAAGACTTTCGATGCTATCATCGAGACCTTGGTCGAGGACACGAAGGAAAAGCTGCTACAGGGCAGCGAAGGTCCCCTGGGACGTATCGAGTTGCGGAATTTCGGAGTATTCGAGGTCAAGCGACGAGCACCTCGAAGGGCCCGGAATCCACGCACCGGCGAGGAAGTCCCCGTGCCCGAGAAGTTCGTGGTCACTTTCAAGCCCGGCAGAGACATGGAAAAGCGCGTCAAAGTGCTGGTCCAGGCCTCCGAGGCGGGTAAAAAGGCCACCCGATCCAAGTCGCCGAAAGCCGCTTCCTCACCGTCGCCAGTTGCCCAAACCCTCAGCGCAACAACGACTTCCGGCTCCGGCTCGGTAGATTCCTAGTCTCCCAGGATAGCAGCCAAACCGGCTAAATCTCGCCCGCATCCGCGGGCATCCACGATGGCTTGCTCATGCCGTCGTCCGTGCTAGCAGCCCACTGAATATGTCGTAGCCCCAGGCATCTCGCCTGTAGTCGGCCGATATTCAGCCTCGAATCGCCCGCAATCCCGCGCAGGCGAGCCGCTTGCACCACGCGAGCACCCGGCCCCATCGGAAATGACCCTCCGACGTGGCAGAATCATCCCCCCCAATCTAGCAAGAAAACACCACTTGCAGGGCAAAAACGGCCTGCAAAGCAGACAATGTAAGGTCGTCTCAAAGAGGAGTTGTGCAATGCGCAAACTGATATTGGCACTGTCGTTGGGTTTCGTGCTCAGCGCGAGTAGCGGCTGTATTTTGCCCGCCTATTCGGGCGATCCGGCCCGCCGGACGCAGCAATTGATCTTCACGTCCGAAGATTTCCGCACCATCCTCGATGAATGGGAGCGAATCTGGATGTTGGATCATCCGGATCACATGAAGCCGTATCGGACCCACGGCGGGTTGATCTAGGCAGGCAGCGCCGCAGATGTGCGTCGCTGCGCCGCCGCGCGCCCGTATGGAGCCAGCCGCCGGGGGGAGGCTCCGCGGGTGGGTCGGTGTGGTGCATGGGACCCGCCGCGCCCAAATTGACACCCCGCCGGTCGGACGGCTACACTGTGGTTGAGTTCATCGTCCCCCGCCAGCCTCCCGCATTCCTCGTTGTCACCTTGCCGCCCGTTTGTCGCGACAACACGAATTCTGCCAACGTCCAACTCGACGTTCAGTTGGGCCGGTTGCGGCTGCGCAACCCGATCGCCGTCGCATCGGGTACCTTCGGTTACGCCCGGGAAATGGCCGGGCTGGTCGATCTGGCCCGGCTCGGCGCGATTCTGCCAAAGACCATCACCCGCGACCCGCGACCCGGCAACCCGCCGCCGCGCTCTGTCGAGACGACCGGCGGAATGCTCAACTCGATCGGGTTGAACAACGACGGGCTCGACGAGTTTATCCAGCGGAAAATGCCCTATCTGGCCGACTTGGGTACGGCAATCATCGTCAGCATCGCCGGCCGCACCCGGGAGGATTTCGTGGATCTGGCCACGCGGCTCGACGGCGTCCCGGGCATTGCAGCGTTGGAACTAAACGTTTCGTGCCCCAACGTCAGCGGCGGCGTCGACTTCGGCACAAACCCCGACGCCTGCCGCCAGGTCGTCGCCGGTGTGCGTCAGGCGTGTTCGCTGCCGGTGCTGGCGAAGCTCACGCCGAACGTCACCGATGTTGCGTTAATCGCCCGCGCGGCGGAAGAAGGCGGGGCCGACGCGATCTCGCTGATCAACACGTGTCTGGGGATGGCCGTCGACTGGCGCCGCCGCCGGGCGATCCTCGGCAACGTGCTCGGCGGGCTAAGCGGCCCGGCCATCAAGCCGATCGCGCTGCGAGCCGTGTACCAGGTCGCCCGGGCGGTCGAGGTGCCGGTGATGGGGATCGGCGGCATCGCCACAATCGACGACGTAATGGAGTTCCTGGTTGCCGGCGCCACGGCAGTGCAGATCGGCACAGCCAACTTTTACAATCCAACCGCATCCATGCAGATACTAGACGCCCTGCCAACCGCGCTGGCAGAATTGGGCGCCCGCAGCGTTGCAGACGTAGTAGGGACAATGACGGAGCGGAAATGACGAAGCACGAATGACGAATGACGAAGTCTGTCGGCAACGTTCTTTCTTCGTCATTCCCCCAAATCCCAAATCCCAAATCCCAAATCCCAAATCCCCCCCACCATGCGAGTTCTATCCGGCATTCAACCC
>JABMRB010001124.1 GCA_013202865.1 Candidatus Nealsoniibacteriota bacterium
GATCAGCACGGCGTCGACGTCCCGACGGGCCAGCAGGTCGCGGAAGTCGGCATAAGTCGCGCAGTCCTGGTTGCCATAGCGGGCGTCGACGACCTTCTTTGCTGCGGCGAGCCGGTCGGAGCGGCAGTCCGACGTGGCGATACACTGCACGTCGCCGAACGACATGAAGTGGCCCAGGATTCTGCTACACCGCCCGCCGTATCCGATCACCCCCAACACGATCCGCTCGCTCGGGGCCGGGGCACCTTTTCCCAGCACGTGTCCGGGCACCACCATCGGCGTAGCCAAGGCCACTGCCGTTGTGCCGCTACGCTTGAGAAAGCTCCGGCGGCTGAGAGTCGGCTTCGTTTCCATCGTGTGGCTCCTTTGCGAGGGGCGATGGTAGCCATTCTAATACAAGCTCGCAGCGCAAGCGAGTGGATCAGTTATGACAAAATCCACTCGCTTGCGCTTCGAGCTTGTATGGGGAACAAGAGTGGCGCTGTCCACCCTACTTCGCGTCCTTCGCCACCGGAGTGAAGCGGATCGAGAACCATGGGATGGCGACGGCGATCAACAAGGCGGTCAACAGGGCGACGATCAGAAACGCCTGGGCGACGGCCGCGAGCCGGTCGTGGACGGTGGTGATCGGGATCGACGCCCGGACGACGGCTACCGGTGCATTGCCCTTGGGCACGGCCACTGCCACGTACATCAGCGTCTTTTCCAGCGTGGCACTGTTGCGGGTGGAATGTCCAACGCCGGTGGAATTCTTGAGCGCACTCTTGAGCGCTTGTTGAATCTCCGGACGGTCGCTATGGTTCTCCATCTTGTCGGGGTCTTCGTCGGTGTCGCCGACCACTTTGCCGGAGGGCCGAATCGCGGTGATTCGCGTCCCGGCGACCTTGCCCAGCTCTTTGCAGAGGTCGTCGACGGCTTGGGTCTCGTCTTGCTGGAGCAGTTCGATAATCTGCTTGGAGCAGAGCCGTGCCCGAACCTCCAAGTCCTCCCTCGTCTGTTGCTCGTACAGGTCTTGTACGTGTTTCGATCCGTAGAGGCTAGCCAGGGCGGCCATGGTGACCGCGACGCCCAGGTAACCGGCAAAGAACCACTTCGATGACGTTTTCTTGCTCATGACGGGCTCCTTTGAGTGTGTGTGAGTGCCAATTCTACCCCTGATGCCGCACGTCGGCGCCCTCGACCATGTAGATAATCTGTTCGCAGATATTGCAGGCCTGGTCGGCGATGCGTTCGAGCGATTGGGAGATCATGATCTGGGCCACGCTGTCGGCGATGCCTTGCGGCGAGTTGCCGGCGGCCCGATCGGGGCCGCCGCTGAGCAGTTCGCGGACAATGTCGTCGTTGATCACGTCGACCAGGTTGTCGTTGGCCATCGTCGCACGGGCCTTGGTTGCGTCGTCGAGCCGGAAGGCCTTCAGTGTCTCGTAGAGCATCGTCTCGACCAGCTTGGTCATGCCCTCGAATTGTGCCAGCGGCGTGTGGTCCGGCTGCGAGACGAGCAGATGGATGTGGTTGCACATGCTGACCGTCTGATCGCCGATCCGTTCCAGTTCGGCGTTGATCCGCGCGACCGACAGCACCAGGCGCAAGTTGCCGGCCACCGGCCCGTAGACCGTCAACAGGCGAATCGCCTCCTTGTCGACCTCCAACTGCATCTGGTCGAGCCGGATTTCCTCGGCGGCGACCTGTTCGTAGTGGGTGTCGTTCTCCGGATCGGCCAGTGCCGCCACGCAGTGCGCCACCATCGACTGGGCCAGGTCACCCATCTTGGCGGCCAGTTCCTTGAGGTTTTCGAGTTCCAGTTCGAGCTTTTTCATTGGTGGCGTCCTCCGGTTTAGCCGTATCGGCCTTGGATATACATCTCCGTCTGCTCTTCCTTTGGGTTGAGGAACAGATCGGACGTGCTGCTGTGTTCAATGATCTCGCCGAGCAACATGAAGATACACTCGTCGCTGACGCGGCGGGCTTGGGCCATGTTGTGCGTGACGATCACGATCGTGTAGGTCCGGCGAAGCTCGCCGATCAGGGTCTCCACGCGTTCGGTGCCCTCGGCATCGAGCGCCGAACAGGGTTCGTCCATCAGGATCACACGGGGTTTCAGCGGCAGCAGCCGGGCGATGCAGAGCTTCTGCTGCTGCTCGAGCGTCAGCCGCGTGGCCTTCGACTTGAGCCGGTCCTTCACTTCGCCCCAGAGTTGCACGTCGCGCAAGGCCGATTCGACCATCTCATCCCGCTGTGCGCGGTTGAAGGTTCGCCACCGCGTGTGCGTGCGGATGCCGAAGAGCACGTTGCGGTAGATCGAGACCGGCAGCGGATTGGGGCGCTGGAAGACCATGCCCACTGAGCGGCGCAGCTCGGAGAGCGAGACGTCCTCGTCGAAGATGTTCTTGCCCAGGATCGTCACTTCGCCGGTAGTCGTCACGTTGCCGTAGCGTTCGTTGATACGGTTGAAGCAACGCAGCAGCGTGGTCTTGCCGCAGCCGGAGGGCCCGATCAGCGAAGTGATCATCTGCGGGCGGACGTCGATCGTGACGTCTTTGAGCGCCTGGAAGTCGCCGTACCACAGGCTCAACCCGCGGGTCTCGATGGCGTTGGTTGCTTGCGTGGTTGCTGCCATGGTTGTTTGCGTGGTTGCCGGTATGGCGGGCTCTACGACGGTGCTCATCAGCCGAAAGCTCCCGTGACGTAACGGCGGGTCAGTTCGTGATCCGCCTGGGAAAAGATTTTCTCAGTTTTGCCGACTTCGATCAACCGGGAATCGTTGAAAAAGGCGGTCCGGTCGGCAAGCCGGTGGGCCTGCTGTACGAGGTTGGTAACCAGCACGATCGTCATTTCATTCTTGAGTTCCAGCAGCACGTCCTCGATCTTCATGGTAGTGACCGGGTCGATGGCGATCGAGAATTCGTCGAGGCAGAGGATTTCGGGCCGCAGCGAAAGCGCCCGGGCCAGCGTCAGCCGCTGCTGTTGTCCGCCGGAGAGTTTCGTGCCGAGCATGTCCAGCCGGTCTTTGACTTCGTCCCAGACCATCGCCTGCCGCAGGCACTTTTCGACCAGTTCGTCCAGCGCGCCACGATCGCGCAACCCCGCACGGCGCGGCGCGTAGGCCACGTTTTCGTAGACCGACAACGGCAAGCCTACCGGCAGCGGAAACACCATGCCCACTCGCCGGCGGAGCTGGTAGACGTCGCGCATCTGCATTACGTCCTTGTCGGCCACCAGCACGGTGCCGGTCACCTTGGCCGCGGGCTCAAAATCGATCGTGCGGTTGATGCACTTCAAGAGGGTCGTCTTGCCCGAGTTGGCTGGGCCGATGATCCCGAAAATCTCGTTGCGGCGGATCTCCAGGGAGACCTCCCGCAAGGCGATCTTGCCGCCGTAGGCAACCTGCACGTTGCGGAATTCGACGTGGCTAGCCATGTCTCGCGCTACCATTTCTTCCGCGAGCGGAGATAGATTCGCATGCTGATCGACACGCTGTTGATCGTCAACGTCAATCCGACGAGTACCGCCGCCATGCCGAAGAGCGTCTCTTCGGTGACCCCGGTCATCTGCGTCGATGAAATAAAGAGGTGGTACTGCAGCGCCAGGCACTGGTCGAACAGCCCGTACGGCAGCACTGACTCCAGCCCGTGATCCGGCAACCCCGACATGTAGAAGACGACGCCCGTGAAAAGGATTGGGGCGGTCTCGCCGGCCGTGCGGCAGATCTCGAAGATCACGCCGGTGAGGATCCCGCCGAACGAATTGGGCAATACGATCGTCCGGATCGTCTGCCAGCGGGTGGCCCCCAGGTTCCAGCAGGCTTCGCGGAACGACATCGGCACCGAGGCCAGCGCTTCCCGCGTGCAGGTGATGATCACCGGCAGACTCATCACGGCCAGCGTGCAGGAGGCGGCCAGCACCGACGCGCCCATGCGGGCGGCCAGCACAAAGGCCCCGAACCCGAACAGCCCATGCACAATGCTGGGCACGCCGGCAAGGTTCACCACGGCGAGGTTGATCATTCGCGTGAACCAGTTGTCGGGGGCATACTCGTTCAGGTAGATCGCTGCCAGGATACCGATCGGGGCGTCGATGCACAACGAGATAATCGCCAGGTAGAAGGTACCCACCAACGGTGCCCAAATCCCCCCGCCGGTCATCCCGTCTTTCGGATTCTCGAAGAGGAAGGCGGGGGAGATCACCGGCGCCGCGCGGAAGAACAGGTAGGCGATGATCGCCAGCACGGGGATCACCAGGGCCGTCACCATGATCGAGAAGACCGACCGGGCAACCGCCTCCCGGATCCTCTTGCGCCGCTCCAGGGACGTGGCGGAGAACATTTCGCGATGCCAGAGACGAATCCGTTGTCCGGCGCGGAGATCGAGCCGGCCGGCG
The DNA here is from genome assembly GCA_013202865.1 of Candidatus Nealsoniibacteriota bacterium. Lineage (GTDB taxonomy): Bacteria > Planctomycetota > Planctomycetia > Pirellulales > Thermoguttaceae > JABMRB01. The sequence continues at coordinate 4,378 of JABMRB010001124.1, forward strand.
CGCCGCAGCCGGATCAGTTCGGTTGCGGCGGACGATACTCCGCCGTAGGGATCCAGTTCGGTGCCAGCCCCGTCCGCGGCGCTTCCGCTGGTGTCGACAAAGAAGTTGTACCGGGACCTCCCCCGCGGGTGGACGGTGCCGCCCGGCCTCTGGCAAACGATCTCGAGGCACAACGGGTAGCCGGTCTGGCGGGACCAGTCGTCGTGACGCTCAGCGATGATCGCCAACGCATCCTCCAGCGTGTCTGCGTTGACGTAGCGCGAACCGTCACCGCCGTCGCTCGCCGGAAGCGACACGCAGAATTCCGTCCGGTCTGTATCCCGACTATGCGGACTTCTCACTTCGTATCCCTTTCACCACGAGGTCGGCGGTCAGGTTGATGACGAACGTGATCGTAAACAACACGACCCCGATCGTAAACAGCGCCTGCCAGTGTTCGTCCCCCTCGACCGTGTCGCCAAGTTCGGTGGCGATGGTCGCCGTCAGGGCGCGGATCGGATCCAGCAGGCTGTGGGGGATATTGATCGAATGTCCGGTGCACATCAGGACGGCCATCGTCTCCCCGATCGCGCGGCCGACGCCCAGCAGCACGGCGGCAAGCAGACCGTTCTTTGCGGCGGGGAACAACACTCGGTAAACGATCTCCCAGCGGCTTGCTCCCAGGGAGAGCGCCGCTTCGCGGTAGGAGTCGGGTACCGCCTTGAGCGCATCTTCGCCGATGGACACGATGATCGGCACGCTCATCAGCGCCACGACGATGCCGGCATTGAGCAGGTTTACGCCCACCTGCGCACCGGTCCACTCGACAATCAACGGGGCCAGAACGAACAGGCCGACGAATCCCCAAACGATCGACGGCACCGCGGCAAGCAGCTCGATGACGATTTTCAACGTCTCCTTCGTCTTGCCGCCGCAGAATTCCGAAATGAACACGGCCGCACCCAGCCCGAACGGCACGGCCACCGCCATAGCAACTCCGGCCAGCGAAAGCGAGCCGACCAGCAGCGCGAGGATCCCGTACTCGGGACGCACCTGTGAGGTCGGTCTCCAATTCGGACTGGTGAAGAACTCCTTGAAATCGAGTCCGCCCAGGAGCATCGGTGCCGCCTCGCGGAATACGAAAAAGAAGATTGCCAGCACGAAGAAAATCGCGCTCCATCCGCAGATCCGAATCGCCCACTCGATCGCCTTCTCGCGCAAGCGCTCGGAGAGCCGCCAGACATGCCGCACGCGGGCGGCCACCGAGGTCGTAGGAATTCCCATCGTGTTGTCCGCCTACTGGACCGGCACGTATCCCAGGTCGGTGACCACCTTCTGTCCGGCCTCGGAGAGGATCCACTCGATGTACTCCTTAGCGGCTCCGGTTGGCTCTCCCACCGTGTAGATGTGCAGCGGCCGGGTGATCGGGTAGGCTCCGCTCTTGGCGTTGTCCACCGTCGGTGCCACGGCGGGCTCGCCCTTGGCCTTGGAGATCTTCAGCATCTTGACTTCGTCGGTCGCGTAGCCCATGCCGCTGTAGCCGATGGCAGCGGGTGTGCGGGCGACCAGGGCGACGACGTCCTTCGATCCGCTTTGATCGACCGACCCGAGCTTGTAGTCTCGCTCCTTGCCGAGCACCGCTTCGCGGAAGTAGACGTAGGTCCCGGAGTTGTTTTGCCGGCTGACGCGGACGATCTTGCCGAGACTCGCCGCGGCGTCGCTGACCTGCGACCAGTTCTCGCTGGCCCCGCCGTCTCCGTAGATTTCCGCCAGTTGCTCGATCGAGATGGAGTCCAGCGGGTTGTCTTTGTGAACGTAAACGGCCAGCGCGTCGTAGCCCACGACGTGCTCGACGGGTTCCTCGCCGCGTTTCTCCTTGCAGGTGGCCCTTTCCTTGTCTTCCATTTTGCGGCTGGCGTTGGCCATGTCGCACGTGCCGTTGATCAAGCTGGAGATGCCCCGCCCGGAGCCACCGCCGTTGACGTCCACCTTGATCTTCGGGTTCCGCTTGGCGTATTCCTCCGCCCAGGCCTGGGCCACGTTGACCATCGTGTCGGACCCGGTCGCCGTGATCGTCGTACCATCCCCCTTTTCGCCCCCGCAGCCGGTCACCGACAGCGACAGCATACCCACACCGATGCACCCGATCCACATTTTGCATGACATCTGAAACTTCCTCCTTCTGGTAAAAATGTCTGTACCTTTCCTTCTCTCTGTTGAAATTATACCGGCCGATTGTTAGCGTATTGTTAGTGCGAAGTGAGTTTCGCGCAAAATCGGCGAAAATGCAGTTCAGTAGCCTTCCTGTTTCCTGCGCAACGCCGCTTCGACGCGGGCAACCAGCACCTTGGGGCTGAACGGTTTGGTGAGGTAATCGTCGGCCCCTTCGCGGAGTCCGTTGATTTCGTCCGATTCTTCGCCCAGCGCAGTGAGGAAAATGATCGGAACGGATCGGGTTGCAGCATGGCTGCGAAGCTCTCGACACACCAGCAGGCCGTCCACGCCCGGCAACATTCGGTCCAATATGACCAGATCGAACGACCGGAGTTGGACCACGGCCATGGCGTCTTCACCGGACCACACACTGGAAACCCGGTACCCCTCCCTGGAGAGGTTGTACTCAACCAGTTCGCGGATGGCGAGATCGTCTTCAACAAGAAGTATGCGATACATTAGTGGGAAGAATGTTTGGAGTTTTGGTTCTTCATCCGATTCTATTCTACGGATGGACTGTTAGCGGACCGTTAGCGCCGAGTGAAATCTGCGCAAGAAAGACAAAGCCGCGACCGGTGGTCGCGGCCGCAACTCTACCACGGCAGATGCAGCGAGAAGACACTCCCCTCATCGGGGGTGCTTTCTACCGTGGCGCTGCCCCCGTGGGCCTGGGCGATGTGCTTGACGATCGCCAGGCCCAGCCCCGTCCCGCCCAGTTTCCTGCTGCGGGCCTTGTCCACCCGGTAGAATCGCTCGAACAACCGCGGCAGGTGCTCCAGGCCGATCCCGCAGCCGTGATCCCGCACGCGAATGACCAGTTCCGACAAGTCGGCGGTTGCTTCCAGCAGGACCGCCGCGCCTTCCGGGCTGTACTTCACCGCGTTGCTGATCAGGTTGACCACGGCCTGCTCCAGCATGGCCGCGTTGATCTCCGCACGAAGCTCCGCGTCGCAGGTCAACTTGACGGCCACGTTCTTCTCCGACGCCTTCAGTTCGCACACACCCACGGCCGCTTCCAGCACGTCGCGGATTCGCCCCCGTTGCAGGGAAATCCCGGCCCGTTGTGTGTCCTGCTCCAGCCGTGAGAGGGTCAACAGGTCTTCGATGATCTCGTTGAGCCGGTCGGACTGGGCGGCCACGATTCGCAGGAACCGCTCGGTGTCTTCGGGCTGGTGCATGGCGCCGTCGAGCAGGGTCTCCACGAACCCTTTGATCGACGTGATCGGTGTCTTCAATTCGTGCGACACGTTGGCGACGAAATCGCTACGGATCCGCTCCAGCTTTCGCAGCCGGGTCACGTCGTGCAACACGACCAAAGCACCCGCCCGGGGCCCCGAGGCGTGGCCCGGCCCGACGTCGTGCAGGATCGTGGCGTTGGCGCGCAGCAGCCGCTGCTCGGCACCCTCCTTCAAGATCAGTTCGTCTTCGGCCGGTTCGTTGTCGGTGAGCACTTGGGTGACGAGTTGCTCGAGCCGCGCATTGCGAACCACCTCTTGCAGCCGGCGGCCGTCCACCGCCTCGGCGTCCACACCCAACAACCGGGCGGCGGCCTGATTGACGCCGATCAGGTATTGTTCGGAATCGACCGCCAGGACCCCTTCGACCATACTCGAGAGGATTGCCTGCCGCTGGTTCCGTTCTCCCACGGCCGTGCGGATCCGCCGGTCCAGTTCGGCGGCCATCCGGTTGAGCGTCTCGGCCAGCGACGCGATTTCTTCCGAATCGCCGACGGACAGTTTCTGCGACAGATCGCCTTGGGCAAACCGTTCCGCTCCGCGTTTGAGTTGCACGAGCGGTTGGCTGATTCGGCGCGAGGTCCACAGGCCGAGGCCGACCGCCGCCGCCGCCACGACCGCACCGGCCAGGAGCGTCTTCCAGCGAATGGCCGACAGTGCCCGATCGATATCCGTTACTGCAACGGAGGTTCGCAGGACGCCGATCGTCTCGCCGCTTCGGGTTAGCGGAACGGCGACGTACATCATCTTCTGCTTGAGCGTAGGGCTGGTGTGTACCAAGGGGCGGACGCGGCCGGCCAAGGCGTCGGCGATTTCCGCCCGGCCCTTGTGATTGCCCATGTCGTCGATCGTTCCTTTTGAATCGCCAACCACGACCCCGGACGGCAGTACGACGGTGATTCGTGTTTTCGAACTCGACAGCCGACCCAACTCCTTGCACACCACGTCGACCTGCTCCATTCTTCCCGAATCGAGAAGCCCCGAATCGAGAAGCCCTGTCATCTGCGTCGTCAACAGCCGTGCCCGATCTTTCAACGCGTCGGCGGTGCGCTGGTAGTAGAAATCCCGCAGCGCACCGGAACCGTACAGCGTCACGGCGAGCAGCGGAATCAGCGTAACCAACAGATAGGACACGAAGAGTTGCGGGAACAGCCGTCTTCTGCGCATGGCGTCACTCCTTCAGTTTGTATCCCACCCCGCGAACCGTTTCGATGTACCGCCCGGCCGCTGCGAGTTTCTTCCGCAAGGCCACGATCTGTACGTCGACGCTCCGGTCCGTGACCGGATAGTCGACTCCGTGAACCGCCTCGGCGATCTGCAACCGCGTGTAGACCCAACCGGGACGCCGGGCCAAGACGTGCAGCACGCGAAACTCGGTCGAGGTGAGCGTCACCGGCTCGTCGTCGACGGTTACCTCGTGCCGGCCCGGGTGGATCACCAGATTGTGGATGCGGATCACCGCGGTCTCGCCGGCCGGCTCGGTGGCCCGGCGTCGCAAGACGGCCCGAATCCGCGCGATCAGCACGCGGGGACTGAACGGTTTGGTGATGTAGTCGTCGGCCCCCAGTTCCAGCCCCGTGACAATGTCGGCCTCCTCACCCTTGGCCGTGAGCATCACGACGGCCACGTCCCGGGTGGCCGCGTCGCCCTTGAGCACCTTGCACACTTCCAGCCCGTCCAGCCCGGGCAGCATCAGGTCCAGCACAACCAGTGCGGGCAACTGCCGGCGGACCTTTTGCAGCGCTTCCTCACCGGACCCGGCACAAGTGACCGAGAAACCCTCCTTGGCGAGGTTGTAGCGCACCAGTTCCTGGATCTCTTCCTCGTCTTCGACGACCAGAATGTTCTCTCGTGCCATCGGATGTCTCGATTGCAGGACTACCCCGTTCCGCGCTGTAGTCTACCACTTCCAGGATCGCCGGACAGGTCCCTGGGGTGGTTCAGCGTCGAAAGGTGGAGAAATCGGGTGACTTAGGCGGCCGGGGCATCCCTGTACGTCACCGCAATACTCTGCAATAATCATGGGTGATCGGTGTTTGTGTCCGAGACTTCCCGGCCGTCGTTTCCCCTTGCCCTACACGAGGTCTTCTGTGCCAGAGACACCCAAGAGAGAACTGTCGCTGTTCGATTCGACCTGCCTGATCGTGGGGATCATCATCGGGGCAGGGATTTACAAGACGGCCCCGGACATCGCCAAAGGCGTGTCGTGTTGGTGGGGCGTTCTGGTGATTTGGATGGTGGGGGGATTGCTCTCACTTTGCGGTGCCCTCGGATACGCCGAACTGGCGACGGCGTATCCTCGCGCGGGGGGCGACTACGTCTACCTGAACCGGGCCTACGGCCGTTGGGCCGGTTTCCTGTTCGGTTGGATTCAGCTTGCGGTGGTTCGCCCCGGCGACATAGCCGTGATGGCATTCGCCTTTGCCACGTATGCACGCGTGTTGTACGATCCGTTTCCGGGTTGCGTGGTTGCTTACGACAAGCTGCCTATCGAGGGCCTTGCCAAGGCGGCTGTCCCGTGCAGTCTGTTGGTCTACGCGGGTGGTGCCGTTGCCGTCCTAACAGCGATCAACGTCCTGGGGGTGCGGCAAAGCAAATGGACGCAGAACGTGCTCACCATCGTCAAGGCGCTGGGACTACTGGCCATCGTCGGCGTGGCTGTGCTCGGACCGCAAAGCCCTCCAAGCCAGGAAGCCGTCGGCGGTTTGCCGCTTAGCCTCGCGTTGATTCTAGTGTTGTTCACATTCGGCGGCTGGAACGAAATGGCCTACGTCGCCGCCGAAGTGAAGGACCCGAAACGGAATATCGTTCGCGCACTGGTCACGGGCACCGCAGCCGTCACGGTGCTTTACCTGCTGGTCAACGGAGCGTTTCTCTACACGTTGGGCTACGCCGGCACGGCCAACTCCGGGGCGGTCGCCACGGATGCCGTCTCCACGCTCTTTCCCGAAATCGGCGGCCGGCTGATCGCTGCGCTGGTCTGTATTTCCGCTCTCGGGGCCGTCAACGGTCTGACCTTCACCGGCGCCCGTATCTCCTATGCCGTCGGCGCTGAACATCGGATTTTCGGCGCGCTGGGCCGCTGGCACTCGAAGACGGGCACGCCGATGTATGCACTGCTGGTGCAAGGTGTGATCGCCCTGGCCCTGATTGTGCTTCTCGGGTCGTTCATTGATGCGATCCTCTACACCGCCGCCGCCGTCTATACCTTCTATCTGGCAACGAGTCTGGCTGTGATCGTGCTAAGATGGAAGGAGCCGCACATCGAACGCCCCTATCGTGTCACGGGCTATCCCGTGACAACGCTCATTTTCTGTGCGGTCTGTGGATTCCTGATCTACAGTGCCGTGGTCTACAAACCGTGGATCGCGGCCGTCTCCTGCGTCATCTTGCCGTTGGGTTTACCTCTGTATTGGCTCAGTAACCGACTGTCCGCCGGGCGGTCGGGGGAAGCGGATCCCTAGGCTTTCAGTTCGAGGCTACGCATGGCTTCGCGGGCGTGCCTGTAACACTCGGAATCGGAAAGGATGCCTCAAATGACGGATAATCTATTCTCGGTCAAAGACCAGGTCGTCTTGATCTCCGGGGCCAGCCGGGGGATCGGCCGCGCGATTGCTCAGGGGTTTGCCGACCGTGAGGCGACGGTTGTGATCACAGGGCGAGTGGCTGAATCGATCGAACGGACGGCCGGTGAAATCTGCCCGGAAGGCGGCACGACGCGCGGGAAGGTTTGCGACGTGGCCGACACGCCGGCCGTGCGGCGCGTGGTCGACGAGGTGGTCGACGAATTCGGGCGGATCGACACGCTGGTCAACTGCGCGGGTGTGAACAAGCGGATGAACATCGAAGACTACACCGAGGAGGTCTACGACTCGATCACCAATGTGAATATCCGCGGCACGTTCATGATGGCCCAGGCCGTCGGGCGCGTGATGATCCGCGCCGGGCGCGGGTCGCAGATCCAGATCGATTCGCTCAACTCCCATCGCCCGTTGAGTCGCGTGGGGCCCTACGCGATGAGCAAGGCGGCGATGAGCAGCATGACCCGCTCGATGGCCATGGAATGGGGCCCGTTGGGCGTGCGCGTGAACGCGATTGCCCCGGGCTTCACGGCCACCGAGTTGGCCCGCCCGCTCTGGGAGAACCGTCCGGAGATGAACGCTTGGCGCGAAGTCAACACGCCGGTCCGGCGGATCGGTATGCCCGAGGATATGGTCGGCGCCGCGATCTTTCTTGCCTCGGAAGCCTCGTCCTTTGTCACCGGCCAGATCCTCTACGTCGACGGCGGCACCTCCTGCGGACTGTTCTGGCCGATCGACGAGTGAGCGTTTGATTCTTCAATCTTGCGATATCTCCTGTTCCCCCCCGAACGCAGTCGGGGGGCGTTTCAGATCACTATCCACTATCCACCATTCACTACTTTCCACCTACTTGACCACCCCCAAGTCGTCCCGTATCCTGAAGTCTCTGACTATACCAGTGCAGTTGTACTTGGGGTCGATTCATGAGCGCCGGTGACGATACGATTCGGTCTTTGCGTGAGGCGGTCAATCTCTCGCCGGAGAATCTGCCGTTGAGGCAACATCTGGCGCAGACGCTGGTGAGCATGGGGCGGTTCGAGGAGGCCGAGCAGGAACTGCGGCAGACGCTCAAACTGGCGCCGAACAACGTGCCGCTGAAAGTGGCGCTGGCCAATGCGTACTACCAGCAGGAGAAACACAGTCAGGCGATGGTGATCGTCGAGGACGTAATGAAGCGGCAAGACGCGCCGGCCGAGGCCCGGGTACTCTATGCGAGATTGCTGCTCCGCGCCGGCGACGTACCCAACGCCGTGGCCCAGTACAAAGCGGGCGTCGAACTCGACGCTGGCGCCGGCGACGACGAACTGGCCGAGCGGCTCGGCGTGGTGCCGGAAGAGGAGGCGGGCGAGGTATTTGAAGGCCGAGTCCGCGAGTCGTGGCAGGAAGGCGGCGACCCGCCCGGCGCGGAGATCGAGCGGCCGAAGATCAAGTTCGACGACGTCGGCGGCATGGAGGTGCTCAAGGAAGAGATCGGCATGAAGATCATTTATCCGCTGCAGCACCCCGAAATGTACCAGGCCTACGGCAAAGAGATCGGCGGCGGGATCCTGATGTACGGCCCGCCCGGCTGCGGCAAAACGCATCTTGCCCGTGCCACGGCCGGCGAAATCAAAGCCGGCTTCCTCTCCATCGGCATCAACGACGTGCTGGAAATGTGGATCGGCAGCAGCGAACGGAACCTGCACGAGCTCTTCGAAAGTGCGCGGCGCAATCGCCCCTGCGTTTTGTTTTTCGACGAGGTCGACGCCCTGGGCGCCAGCCGCACCGACATGAAAGGCAGCGCCGGGCGGCATCTCA
>JABMRB010001125.1 GCA_013202865.1 Candidatus Nealsoniibacteriota bacterium
CGCGGTTGGTGGATTCGTTTCGGACGCGGACTGTTGGACGGGGCAGGCCCTTCCCGAAGGACGGTGGTTCTAGTCGTACCTGGCAGGCAATCGGGAATCGCGAATGGGCAGCGTCTGGCACTACGTGGAGTCGGAAGGTTGGCTATGGGACGTGGCGTTGGGTGGTCGCGTGGGAGTGATCCGGTTCGGCACGGAAGACGACCTTTGGCCCGAAGGGTGGCAGATCGACATTGAGGGGGCGGCGTTTCCTCGATTGTCTCTGGCGCGTGGCCGCGATCTGGTGTCGACCGATTTCCGCTTCGGCGTTCCGCTGACCTATCGCCGAGGCCCGTGGGAGACGATGGTCTCTTATTTCCATCTCAGTTCGCATTTGGCCGACGAGTACATGGTCGCCTTTCCCGCAGCGACGCGAATCAACTACGTCCGCGATGCGATCGTGATGGCGGTAGCCTGGCGGCCCAACCGGGACGTTCGTTTTTACGCGGAGGGCGGTTGGGCGTTTTTCACCGACGGCGGGGCCAAGCCCTGGCAATTCCAGTTCGGCGTCGACTACAGCCCGGCCGAGCCGAGCGGCTTCCGTGGGACTCCGTTTCTTGCCGTCAACGGGGAGATTCGCGAAGAGGTCGATTATGGTGGGAGCGTCACGTTGCAAACCGGTTGGCAATGGCGGGGCGAGGACGGCCACCTGATGCGACTGGGGTTGCACTGTTTCAACGGCATGAGCAACCAATTTCAGTTTCACCGCGAGCACGAACAACAACTCGGCGTTGGGTTGTGGTACGACTACTAGAATGACACCACCTCGGCAACGCAAATCGTCTACCTCGCGGCCGGCAAGCAAGCAAGGCAAGCCGGCAAGCAAGCAAGGCAAGCCGGCAAGCAAGCAAGGCAAGCAGGGCAAGCAGGCAGGCAAGCAACACAAGCCGGTCGGGTTGCGGATTATTGGCGGGCGGTTTCGAGGACGCAAGCTGGCCTACGGCGGCGACCGGCGGGTGCGGCCGATGAAGGACCGTGTCCGCGAGGCAATCTTCAATCTGGTCGGACCGGCGATCCGCGATAAGCACGCCATCGACCTGTTCGCAGGCACCGGGGCGCTGGGACTGGAGGCGCTCAGCCGCGGCGCGAAGCGGGTGACGCTGATCGAGCAGCACTTCCCCACCGCCGCGATCATCCGCCGCAACGTGGCCACGCTCGACGTTGAGGACATCTCGGAAGTCGTCACTGCCAACGTGTTCCTCTGGCAGAAGACACGCGGCGACTTGGGGCCCATGCCTTGGGTCGTCTTCTGTTCGCCGCCGTACGAGTTCTACGTCAGTCGAATCGGCGATATGTTGGAGTTGATCACCGAACTGCTGGACTCCGCACCGGCGGGGAGCATCTTCGTAGTGGAGTCGGACGATCGCTTCGACGCCGCCGTGCTTCCGCGTGCCGAAGCCTGGGACGTGCGGCGTTATTCGCCCGCCGTGGTGGCGATTTACCCGTGATCTCGCAATTCCCGTTTCATTGATCGACCCCGATTAACCGATCTAATCTGATACCGGCTATGCTACGCGGCTAGCGGTACGGACCTGGGGGGGACGGCGGATGATGCGTCAGCGGCGAGTTGCAACCTGTGCGTTCTTGTGTTTGCTGGTTGCGCTATTTCTATCGAGCCTGGTTTCGCCACGGATCTGGGACCAGGAGCTTTACCGTCAGGCGTCGGCCGAGGCAGATGGTGCGCACAATGAGGTGGAGGACGCCCCCCAAGATGGGCCCGAAGCTTCCGGCTCCCCACCGGCCAGCAGCCCACACGACACGACGTGGACACCCGGCGTGATCCGCCTGCCGGCCGTCGACGAATCGAGCCCGCCCTCAGAAGACCCGCCATCGGAGTTTGAGTCGGCAGAACTGGCCGGCCCCATCGGGGGATGGAGCACTGCGCCGGCGGCTGCCGACGCCGCCGCACCTCACGAGGACCTGATTTCGCAGCCGCTACACGAGTCGCAAGCCGAATCGCGGCCGCTACACGAGCCGCAAGCCGAACCGCAGCCGGGATCCCAGCCCGAACTGGCTTCGGCCGTGCCGACCCCGTCGCCACCACCGTCGGCTCCTTCGTTGATCGGTCTGACGCCCGCTCGGGTGCGCATCTCGCGGCGTACGTCCATCCGGCCGCTGCCCCCGTCGATCCTCGCGACGCAACGGCCGTCGACCACCGGCGCGGAACCGGCGTCCCCTGCCCTCGCCGACGCCACGGACGACGCAGCGCCGGTCGAGCGGGCATGGCGCGAGCCCGACGCGTTGGTCGAGACCTTGAACTCACTGGCGTCGACGGCCCCGACCGGGCGCTGGGCGCTCGACGCGGCCCGCTTGATCGACCTGTTGGGTAAGTCAACCGGCTCACCTAAGGAGTCCGACACGATCATCGGGCAATTAGCCACCATGGCCGCCGCGGCGGAACCGACGTCGCGGACGATTGGCGACGCCAAGCTAGCCAAGCAATTGCGTTGCGCCGGCCACGCCTTGCGCCGCCGCGTCGAGGTGTGGAGATCGATCGCCGAATTGGAGCCGCTGCCGGTCGTCGCCGAAGACGCGCCCGTCGGACGCGACCCGGAACAACTGACGCTCTGCCTGGCCAAGATCGATTCGTTGACGGCCGACTCGGACGAAGGCGAGGCATGGCGGCAGTACCTGCTGTTGGACGTCTTGCAAGGTTGGGTTACCCGGCAGGAGCCTTCCGAAGGCACGCTCCCCCGAGAACTGGCCCAGCAGGCGATCAATCGATTGGGGCGAAACCCCGTGTCGATCCCGCAGCGAAAGTTCCTTTGCAGCGATCCGCTGGCCGCGTTGCGCAAGGAGTTGCAGCATTGGGCCACTAAGCCGATCGATTCTGCCGAACTGCTGGACCACCTCGAACGCTACGAGCAGTCGGGGCTTGCCAGCGACGCCCAACTGCTGGCTGAGGATTGCTTCCACTTGGAATTGTCCGACCGCGAACACCATCGACTCCTGGCCGACAAACTACAGACGTACTACCGCAACGCGAACCTGCGCGTGGCCGTTACCGCCGAATTGCTCAACCGGATCATGCCCGAGCTAGAGCCGGAGTACGCCCCGGTTCGCGAAACGGTGCTGGGCGTCCCGGTCCGCGGGCAGAGCAAGACCTCGACGAAAGTGGGCGTGGTCCTGTTACCCGACCCGCATCGCGTGCGGCTGGCCCTGGAGGTCACCGGCAAGGTCTCGTCGCTGACCGAGTCGACGAGCGGTCTGGCCACGTTCTTCAACAACTCCAACGCGACGTACAAGGCCCGAAAACCGATGGAGATCAATCTCAGCGGAATTCGCGCCTGGCCGGCTGAGGTCTCCGTCTACAACCGGGTGCGGCTGCGGGCGTTGAAGACCGATTTGGATCCGCTGCCGCTGCTCGGTCCGTTTGCCAAGAGCATTGCCCGTTCGCAACACGACCAGTCGCAATCGGCGGCCAGCCGTGAAGTCAAGCAGAAACTGGCCCGGCAAGCCCGGAACCGAATCGACTCCGAAGCCAAGCAGCGGCTGGCGCAGGCCTCGCAGAACCTTCGCGAGAAGATCCTCGATCCGCTGGAGGCCCTCTCGTTGGACCCGATGTTGATTGCCGCGGAGACGACCGACCGGCGGTTTACGATGCGGTTGCGGCTGGCCGGCGAGGACCAGTTGGGGGCCCATACGCCGCGCCCCTGCGCCCCGGGCGACAGCCTGGCTAGTTTTCAAGCCCACGAATCGGTCGTCAATAACGTCCTGCGGCGGCTGGAATTGGAGGGGCAGACGTTTACCCTGGCCAGGCTCTCGCAACACGTGTCGACGCGGTTCGGCCGTGAGGAACCGTGGGAGACCGATCCAGCCAACGGCGACGTGACGATCACGTTCGCCCCGGAGGACGCCATCGCCGTACGCCTGCAAGACGGCCGCGCGGAATTGACGGTTTCTATCGCCAAGCTCCGCAAGGCGTCCCGATCGTGGAGTAACTTCAAGATCCGCGTCTTCTATCGTCCCCAGAGCAACGGGCTTTCGGCCGAGTTGCTCCGCGACGGGGTTATCCAAGTGATCGGCCAACGGCTGAGTACGGGCTCACAAATCGCGGTACGGGGGATCGCGGCAAAGACCTTCTCCAAGCGGCGCCCGATCCGCCTGACGCCCCCGCGGATGCTGGAAAACCCTGGTATGGCCAACGTGGAGTTGACGCAACTGCTGTTCTCCGGCGGCTGGTTCGGGGCCGCCATTGCCGCGAGACCGGACGTCGCCGAGCCCGAGGAGGAAGTTACCACCCGGCCAAGGCTACTGTTGCGATAGCCGTCCGGTTGATAACACCTTGACTCGCAACCACTCGGCAGGGGGGGCTCTTGCGGGTATGCCTTCTGGCGGCGTGTGGATTCTACGGTATTTCGGGCGACCGCGGAGAAGCGGTCTTCAACCGAATCAGCTTGCGGGCTTGTGAAATTCCGCCGGTTTTGCTATACTCAGTTTAGGTGGGTCAGCCACATGCCGGCTATCCTGCGCGTAATCGTTTGTTTGAAACTTCGATTATCGGCACCTATCGAGGCAGCGTTTCGACTCGAAAACCTGCTCGTATTCTTCTCCGGGTGACTTCCCCCGGTGCGGTGCCCTTGCTGTCTACAGCGACATTGTGATCGCGGCTCCGTCCTTGGAAGGTTCTCCCGGGGAACGTTTTCCGGCATATCGTGGGGGGAGTCCCCAAGTAGTTACAAGTTCCTTGTTTTGGGAGATCGGCGATGAGACAATTCAGCTTTATGCTACTGGTACTTGGTTTGTTGTTACTTGGCGGCGCGGTACAGGGCGCCGTCGTGTACACGTTGCTTGACATCGGGCCGAGCGGCCAGCGTGTCGAGAGCCTCTTCTATGACTCTGCGTTGGCCGTCGGAACGGCTAATGCCGACGACAACGGTGCTAACTTCAACACCACAGGTTTCACGTCCGAGACGGGCGATGCGTTCACGCTCGCCATCAGCAATATCGATGAGACCGGCACTTCGCAAGGGGGAATCGACTGGCGCGATCGAGGTGACTCGGTCAACGACACCGGATCCCTGGTGATAATGGCTGAAGATTTCATTAAGAACAACAGCGGAGTCATTCGGCTGACGCTCGGCAGCCTGCCGCCCGGTCTCTATTCGGCTACGTCCTGGCATAACGACTGCGACAACAGCCAAAGCGATCAGATCAAGGCCTGGGTCGACACGGGCAACGGCTTCGTCGACACGGGTGTGGCAGGAACCGCCACCATCGATATCGGCGGACCAGACAGCCTGACCTTCGATGCCGTAGAGGCAACCAAGGCCCAGTTCGACTTCACCGTCAGCGGCACCGACGACGTCCACATCGTCTTCAACGGCAGCGCCAGCCCGTCCGGCGATAACGAAGCGCCGCTGAACGGTCTCTACTTGGAGTACACGCCGCTGGACCTCGACCTCTTGACCGCCAAGGCGTCCAGTGGCTGGAACCTGGCGTCCACTTGGATACCCAGCGGCGCCGCCACGGTTCCCTCCGACGCGACCGAAGTGGTCGTCGGGGGCTACCACGTAAGCGTGACGACCGCCAACGCCGCGGCCGCGATGCTCAGCGTCAACAACACAGTAAATCCGGGCCAGGTCACGATCGCCGCGGGCAACGCCCTGGCCGTCGGCTACGGTCTTTCCGGCGACGGCACGATCGCCTTGGCCAACGGCGCGACGTTGACCACCGATGGCAGTATCGGCACGCTGCAATTCGCGGGAACCGGCGCCTTGCCCGCCACGCTCAACGCCGTCGGCAACATGGTGGTCGGCTCGCTGACCGACGGCGGCTCCGCCGGCGTGTTCCACAAGATGGGCGGCGGAACGCTCACCGTGGATGCCGTCACGACGGTGGCCGGATCGACTATCCAGGTCGACGACAGCACGCTGGTCGCCTCCGGCGCTAAGCCGCTGGGCAACGCCACAACGATCCGGCTCGACGACGCTACGCTCCAACTCACCGGCCAGATTACGCCCACGGTGGCCCCGGGCGCAATCGCCTACTGGTCGTTCGACGATCCGGCCAACCGGCTAAGGAACCTAGCCAATCCGGGCGTCCACGATGGCACGGCGGTTGGCACCCAGGTGGACTACGTCCCCGACGGCGCGGTCGGCGACGCCCTGCAACTGAACACCGTCACCCCCGATGCTCCCGACTCTGCGATCGACCTGGGTAACTTCAACTCCGATATGAACGCCGTCGACCGCGGCCTGAACTTCCACAACGAAGACTTCACGATCTCTGCCTGGGTCAGGTCCACCTATATGGGTGACACGGGCGGTGACGGCAGGAAGGAAACGATCTTCGGAAACGGGGACGACAACGCCGGCGGACACCGCTACGCAATGATTGTCCGCGAGGGCGCGAACATCAAAGTCAACATGATCATCGACGACAACGCCGACGATGTCGCTGACCCGGTCGGCTCGACCACCTACAACAAGGAGCAGTTCACCCATGACAGCGACGTCGGTGACGGCGACTGGCACCACGTGGTGGGCCAGCGCGACGGCACCAAACTGCGGATGTACGTCGACGGCGTGGAGGAGTCGATCGACATCGACGCCGATTACAACATGATCGGCATCGAACAGAGCAACGCTTTCCTCGGTGCGATCACCAACCACGGCGACGACACACTCTACAAGTTCTTCCGCGGTGAGATCGACGAGGTGCGGGTCTACAACTCGGCGATCTCCGCCACCCAAGTGAACGAGTTGATGGGCCTCGTACCCCTGGATATGTCGACCCAGTCGCTATTGGTCAGCGGCGACTCGACGATTCAAGTCGGCACTGCCACGAACGCCATCCTCGGCAACGTCACCATGACCGATGCCGCCAGCTTGCAGATCCGGGGAGTCGCAGCCAGCATCTCGGGCCTGGAATTGGCCACCGGCGCCACGCAAGTGACGCTCGACACGCAGGTGCCCACCACGGTGGCCACGATCAATGCTGCCGCAGCTACCGGCGCAACGATCACCAAAGCGGGTGGTTCGCCACTGACGGTCCATCCGTCGGCCTCTACGGTGTTGCCCGCCACGGCGACTGTCGAGACGACCGCCGGCAGCCTGATCGGCTATCACGACGACACGAACGCCCCGTTCGGCGCCGCCAAGCTCAGCCTCAACGGCGGCAACCTCGTACTCTCGGCCACACCTGGTGTGACGGACGGTGCGGTCGACTACCCCAACGCGGTCGAAGCCTCCGGCGGAGTTATCAACGTCGGGCCGGCCGCCGCCGGACACGCCGGGCCAATGGTAGTCAATCTCGGCTCGGCTGCCACCCAGGTGAATCTCACCGGCGACGTGGAACTGAAGACCGCAACCGGCTACGAACTCAACGTGGTCGGCAAGGTCGTCAGCGACGGCTCGGTTACAGTCGACGGTGCAACGGTGACCCTCGCGGATGCCGACAGCGCGATCCGTACCCTGAACGTGGTCGACGGCGAGGTCAGCGCATCTGGGGTGAGGATCGCAAACCGATTCCACCTCGGTGGCACCAACTTCACGATCAGCGGCGCACCGAGTTTCTCGGTCGCCGACGCCGCAGAAAGCACCGATCTGCTGAGCGGAACGGATATTTCGGTCAGTGGCGGCGTCCTCTCGGTAACGCCAACCACGCCCGTGCTGGCCTACTGGTCGGGCAACAACGCGGGCAACCCGGGCAACGACGACTCGGGCAACGGACACCATCTGACGCTCCGCAACGGCGCCACCACCGACCCGGCCGGCAAGTTCGGCGCGGCCTTCACGTTCGACGGCGTCAGCGACCAGGACGCCACCGACGACGACGCCGAGGACTACCTCAGCGGGCTCTCCGAACTAACCGTCGCCATGTGGGTCAACCTCGACGACAGCTTTACCGTTCCGCCGGGCGTCGACATGGGAATTTGGGAAGCCCGCGGCAGCGGCAACAACGACGTGTGGGGCCTGCGGTACGACGAACGATCGGGCGGCGACGGCGGACCGGAAGACGTCCTGAAGGGCGCCATGACGTTCGATACCAGCGGCGGCAACGCGAACCGCAACGCAGACCAGTACGTCTCGGCCGAGGGCACGCAGACGACCGCCTGGCAGCACACGGTCTATACCTGGAAGAGCGGCGAGGGAGCCAAGCTCTACCTCGACGGTGTGCTCGACACGCCCAGCGATGCAACGGATACCACGGTCGGCCTGACCGCGATGATCGATCACTTTACTATCGGCGACGGCTCGAAGGCCTACTGGAACGGTATGATCGACGAGGTCTACATCCTGGATGTTGCCGTCGATCCGGCCACCGTCACCGCACTGAAAAACAATACCTTTGGTGTCTCCCCCGACGTCGTGGCCCCGCTGGCCAATCTGATCGTCACCGGCGACAGCGTCGTCACGTCCGGCAGCGAAGCGGTCGAACTGGGCAACCTGACCGTTCAACCCGGCGTCACCGCGCTGGGACTCCAAGGGGCCGTCTACGCGTTCGACAACGCCAGCATTGGCGGCGACATGACGCTCACCGGCGAGATGGAGGTTCGCGGAACACTCGACGTCGGCGACGGCGTTGCCCATACGTTGACCGTTGACGACGGCGAACTGGTGCTCGGCTCCGGTTCGACCTGCGACGTCGACGTGCGCCTGGGTGACGGGGCGGCCGTGAAGGTCGCGACCGACAAGGTTGCCCTCATCGGCGGAGCCTTTATCTATCTTGACGGGACGCTGGCACCCAAGGGTGTCGGGCGTACCAAGTCCGACTTCTTCTCGGTTAGCACCCCGGACCCGCTGACGGTTGTCGATAACGTGGACGGCGGTATCGAGGGTGTTGTTGATGATCCTAATGACCCTTTGGATAAGGACTACAGGTTCGCCGCCGTCGATCCGGTACCTGCCGACGACAAGACCGCTCATATCGGTCAGGGTGCCTTTCTGCGTGGCGTCAATTATAATCGATTCGGAGGCGTGACCACGTCCGTCGATCTCGACGTCTTCGTCGCGCTCGGTGGCGACGGCGACGGTGACGGGAAGGTCTGGCTGAGCGACTGGGCCGCGCTGCGGGCCAACTTCGGCAACACGGGCACCGGCAAGACTTGGACCGAAGGCAACTTCGACCCCTGGGCCGACGACAAGGTGTGGCTCAGCGACTGGGCCGCGTTGCGTGCGAATTTCGGCAACGCGAGCTACGTGCCTGCTGCCGGCGCGGCGGCCGTTCCCGAGCCGGGGACGATTGCGATGCTGTTGGGCGGGTTGATCGGATTGGCCCTGTTCGGCTGGCGTCGCCGCCGGGCGTGATTTGCTTGAAGGGAATCTTTGTGAGCGTTTCGACAATCCGCCCGTCGCGCCGGTCGATGATTCGACTGGTGGCGATCGGGTTGGTCCTGTGGACGGCGGATTCCGTCTGCGCCCAGCCGGCGCCGACGGACCGCGATGCATCTGCACAGCCGTTCTCTGTCTATGGAGGCCGCTGGGAGGTCCGTGGTAGCGAACTCTGGGTCGCCGCCGGTGCCGGGCCTAAGTTGATCTACAACGACTTGAAATTCACCGCCGGTGAGGTCGGCGTCGAAGTGCTACTGCCGGGTAAGCGCGACGGACTTGCGGGGCTGATCGTCAAGGTCAGCCGACCGGGCGTCGGCGCCGATCGATTCGACGGTTACGAGATCGCGCTGGACTCGGCCGGCCAGAACCTCCGCCTCGGGCGGCATCGCCAGAACTTCGAGTTGATCGAGGACGTACCCTGTCCCGTGGCGGTCGACACCTGGGTGCCGATCGTCGTGCGGATGAAGGAGAACTCGCTGGAGGTGCTGGTCAACGGTAAGTCGGTGATCCGGTACGTCGATCGGCAGCACCCGCTCAAGTCCGGGGCGATCGGCCTGCGGCCATGGCAGCGCGAAGCCCGTTATCGGAACTTGTGGGTCAACACCGACGGCCAACGCAAAGAGATCGCTTTCACCATTGCCAACGACGCCCGGCAAGACGATCGCGGTGATCGGATCTGGCCGGCGACGCTCTCGTTGAAGAACCTGCCGCCGATCGCGCTGGTAACCCGGCATCCGCTGAGCCGGCCGAACGCGGTGGCGTTGGACCTCTGGTCGGCGCAACCCGGCAAGCCCGGCTGTGCGATCCGAATTATCGATCCGGCGCACGGCGACCGCCCGGCCAAGACCATCTTCAGCGATCCCGGCGGCTGCATCTACGACATGAACGTCTCGTACGACGCCCGGACGCTGTTCTTTTCGTATCACGGCAAGGACGAGCGGCACTGGCACATTTGGCGGATCAACGTCGACGGCACGGGATTGAAGCAACTGACCGACGGGCCGTACTACGACGTGAGCCCTTGTCTGCTGCCGGGCGGCGATATCGTCTTTGTCTCGACGCGCCGTTTCGGCCACACGGTCTGCCAGCCAGGCCCGTCGTCGAACCTCTATCGCATGCCGCCGGACGGTAGCCTCGACGGTGGTAACATCCGGTGCGTGAGCATGAACACGCTCTCCGACCTCAGCCCGCAGATGCTTCCCGACGGCCGCGTGCTGTTCACGCGCTGGGAGTATATCGATCGCGACTTGACCTATCGCCAGAGTCTCTGGACGCAATATCCCGACGGCACGGCCTACCAGCTTTACTTCGGCAACACGGTGCGCGACGTGGGTACGTTCTGGCAAGCCCGACCGCTACCGGGACACAACGACAAACTGTTCGCCACGTTCGCCCCGCACCACGGTCGTCCGCACGGGGCCATCGGGCTAATCGACCGGACCTTCGGCGTCGAGTCCGCCAGGGGCAAGGGATACGTTTACATTACCAAGGAGTTCCCCGCGATCGGCGACCGATCGCACGAATGGGCCTATCGCGATCCGTTCCCGCTGACGGACCGATCGCTGTTGTGCTCCTACGGCGGCGGCGGAACGAATCGCTATCGGATCTACCTGCTCGACGTCGATGACAACAAGCGGCTGCTCTACGAAGATCCCGAGATCGGCTGCTATCACCCGATCCCGTTGCGCCCGACACGTGTGCCGACGCCGATCCCGTCGCGCGTCGAGGCACCGGCCGTGCCACCGACGTCGACCGACGAGAACCCGCAAGGCACGTTCCTGCTGGCCGACGTCTATCGCGGCTTGGAACCGAGCGTGCGTCGTGGCCGGGTGAAGTATCTGCGGGTCATGGAGCAGGTCCGCAAGACCGAAGAACTCGTCTCCCGGGCATACGACCAGTCGCCCGTGATGAGCTACGGGACGTATTACGCGAAACGCTGCTGGGGTACGGTGCCGGTCGAGGAAGACGGGTCGGTATGTTTCCAGGCCCCGGCCCTGCGAGAGATCTACTTCCAGGTGCTCGACGCGGAAGGCCGCGAGTTGCAGCGGATGACGTCCGCCGTGCAGGCCATGCCGGGCGAACGGATCAGTTGCGTCGGTTGTCACGAGCCGCGGCAGTCGTCGCCCGCCTCGGCATCGCGGATCGCGATGGCCGCCCGAAAGCCGCCGCAGAAACTCCGGCCGCCTGCTTGGGGTAACGACGGGATCGTCGATTTCGCGACGGTCGTGCAACCGGTGCTCGACAAGTATTGTGTGGAGTGTCACAGCGGCGGCGACCCGGACGGCGGCTACGACCTCAGCGGCGACAAGACCCGATATTTCAACATGGCCTACGACAACCTGCTCGGCCGCAGCCGTTCCTACCGGCAACACAACATGGACACCGGTGAGATGCAGCCGGACGAAGCGGCTCGCGACAAACCGCTGGTGCATTTCTTCTGGCTGTTGCACACGCCGACCGCCGTGAACCAGCCGCTATGGACCGGGAGCCACGCCAGCCGATTGCCCGACTATCTCGACGCCAAGCACTGCAAGCAGGAGATTCCACCGGCCGATCGGCAGCGGGTCTATATCTGGATCGACGCGAACGTTCCCTACTACAGCACCTACGCCCACAGCCGGTCGAAGTCGCCCGGGCGTCGCGACCTGTGGACCGACGTGGCGACCGGTGGCCTCTCGGCATGGTTCGCCAAGGACTTTCAGGGCGTATACAACCGCCGCTGTGCCGAGTGTCACGGCAAGCTCGAAGGCACCATCGACTGGCAAGGCCGTTACGCCTGGATCAATCTCAGCAACCCGCAGTTGAGCCCCGCTTTGACCGCCCACCAGAGCAAGGAGTCGGGCGGCCGGGGTATCGACACGCCCAAAGACGGCCGGACACCGCCGTCGCTAACGCCCGACGACCCCGACTATCGAACCATGCTCCGCGCCATCGAGACCGGCAAGCAGCTCATGCTGGCCGACCCCGGTGCCGACATGCCCGGGTTCAAGCACGGCCGCAGGGAGCCGTGAGGCGGTGCCACAGTGGACCCATCGGGCGACATTGTTTCTCACTTGCCGTTCCGTGAAACCGTTTCGCGGTATCCCATGCAACGCAAGCTGCCCTCGCCCGTTACCAACTCGTTACGAAAGCATCACCCGATCGCGGATACAATACGGGTGTGCGAGGGCGACGTTCGCCTTCGGCCCGGTGATTCTTTCCTAACAAGGGAGACGCGTGATGAAGATTCGAGACATTCTGGCGGTGGCGGGCGTGGCTGCGGTGACGATGGCATTTGTGCTGACGATGTTGGGGCCCGGACAGGTCGGGGCGGAAGATCCACCCGCGGGCATCAAACCGATGATCGCCCAGCCGAAACTCACCGTCGACGGATGCGAGTTCACCCTCTCGACCGACAAGCCGGACTACCAGCAGGGCGAAACGCCCACGCTCACGCTCGTGGCGACCAACCCGACCGACAAGCCGGTAGAGACGACCGTCTGGGTCAATGTGCAGAGTTCCAGTCCCGCGTCGATGTTCTCTCGTGCGCCGCAACTGCCGTCGCCGCTGTTGAACCGCGATTGCAGTGTGAAACTGGCCCCCGGCGAGACCAAGACCGTCACGATTCCGACCGAGATCAAGCTGTCGGCCTTGGAGAACGTATCGATCACGCTCTCGGGCACCGAACAGAAGCTGTTTGCCGGGCTGCTCCGCGTGCAGCAAGGCGGCCAGAACGCGCAGGTGCAGGCCGTCAACGTGACTCCCAACGGGCAGGCCGTCAACCTCATTCAACTCTCGCCCGAGAATTGACGGTGCCTGCCATGTCGGCGCGATATCGCATAACGCTGGGCATCGTGCTCGGACTACTGGCGTGCGTGCCGGTGCTGTCGATTCTCGACGGCACCGGCTCCGGCGGCAGCGGTCCGCCCGAGGTCGTCCCCGGACCGCTGCTGAGCGATTGCGGCGGCGCGATTCGCGAACTGGTGATCCACTACGCCAGCGAGGCGGCCGACGTCGTCGTGCCGACGTATCGCGACTTCCTGCGGCAGCTTTCCGCGGAGGTGACCGTGCAGGTGGTCTGTCCGGATGCGGCATCATTTGCCGACTTGTGCGACCGGGTGGGGCCGACTGAGTGTAAGTTGTCGGCCGTAACGGTCGATCATCCGATCACGTGTTGGTCGCGAGATCGGTGGTTGGCGTTGGGCGACCGGTCGCGGGAGTCTGCCTGCCGACTATTGCGGCCGCGAGGCGAATTGGGGGCGGACACCTGGCCCGCAAGGCAAGGCGACGCGCGCGTAGCCGACGATCTGGCCGCGGCACTCGGCAGCGGAGTGACCGCGACGCGTAGCGAATTGTTCTTCGACGGCGGCGATTTCGTGGCCGACGACGAGACGGTTTTCGTCACGCCGGCCGTGTTGCTGCGGAACCTGCAACGCACCGTCGCCACGCGAGAGGAATTGGTCGAACGGCTCGCGGCGATCCTGCAGCGCAAGGTTGTGCTGTTGCGCGAGGCCCCCGAATACCACGCCGGCATGTACATGATGGCCGTCGGCGATCGGACCATCCTGCTAGGCGATCCGGCCGCGGCGGAGAAGATCCTCGCGGGGTCGCCCGAGGTGGATGTAGCGTCGCTCTGTTTACCGGAGGGCCCGGACTTCTCGGCCGCCACGATCGCTCGACTGGACGCCGTCGCTGAGCAGTGCCGCGAAGCCGGCTACCGCGTGGTCCGCGTGCCGATCGTCCCGGGCCGCGACGGTCGCACGTACCTGACGTATCTCAACGTGATTCTCGAAGAGCGAGACGCAGCGCGAATCGTCTACATGCCGGTCTTCAGCCAGGTCGAGCCGCTCAACCGGGCGGCCGAGCAGGTCTGGTCGCAACTCGGTTACGAGGTCCACCGGATCAATTGCGACGCCTGCCACGTCCACTTCGGCAGCCTCCGCTGCCTGGTCAACGTGTTGCGACGCGGGTAGGCCGTGGTTCTTTCACGCACCAATTTAGCCCCCGGTGAATACACCGGGGAGGCCGCAACAAATCGCAACGACGACGGCGGTACCCGCAGAAGAGACCCCGGGTGTATTCACCCGGGGCTAAATAATTTGCCTCTTCAGCAGAATTCGTGGGTGAATTCTGGCTCAGGGAGGTCTCCAAGGTTGTGGTATAGGGCCGTTTCGTAGGCTTCTTGCGTCCGGAAACCGTATGATTTTCTGGTGATCAGTTTCAGCTTGTTGTTGAAACC
>JABMRB010001126.1 GCA_013202865.1 Candidatus Nealsoniibacteriota bacterium
CCCCGGGTGAATACACCCGGGGGGCCCGTTTGTTGGGGGCCCCAGGTATATTCACCCGGGGCTTAATATCAAAGAGCTACGTTCACTCCCCGCCGTGTATTCACGGCGGGCTAAATGGTGCGATTTACAAGAGGCCGGCTATGGCAAAAACGAACTACAGCATGGTTCTGATCGGTTTGATCGGCATTGCGGCGTTGGTTGTATTCATCTCCCTGCCGTCCTCCCCGCCCGGCGACACGTTCGACTTCGAGAACCATCCGGCCGTCGGCCTGACGCTGCCGCAGGTCGAGTTGATGCCGCTGACCAGTCCCGGCGAGCCGACCATTCTGGACGATCTTATCGGCAAGGTCGTGGTGCTGAATTTCTGGGCCACGTGGTGCGGGCCGTGCGTCGAGGAGTTGCCGGACATGACGACCGTCCAGCGAGAGTTTCGCGACCGCGGGGACTTCCGTCTCCTGGCGGTCTCCTGCGACGCCGTCTCGTCGGAGAACGTCGAGCGGTTACGCTCCGACACGGCGGCACTACTGAGCGAATTGGACCTCGACCTGCCGACCTATACGGACGCGAACGGCCTGACGCGAGGAGCACTGAACGACATCGCCAGTTTCGACGCCTACCCCACCACGATCCTGCTGGACCGCACCGGCACAATCCGCGGCGTCCACGTCGGAGCCACCACCAAGGCGGCGCTGCGCCGTGAAGTCTTACGCCTATTGAGCGAATAACCCGCCATTTAGCCCCGGGCGAGTATTCACCCCCGCGTGAGTATTTAGCCCCGGGTGAGTATTTAGCCCCGGGTGAGTATTTAGCCCCGGGTGAATACACCCGGGGGGACGTCACGCTTATTGCGAACCCCGGGTGTATTCACCCGGGGCTAAATATAGGAGACCTCGACGTACGCTCCGGTTTCCGTTAAGCTCGACGCCCGAATGAAACGTATTGCGGACCGAGACAAAGAATCGCGCCCCGCCCGCCGGCGGCTTCAGTTCGGCCTGCGCACGCTGCTATTGGCGGTGGCCGTCTGTGCGGTGGCGTGCAGTTGGTTTGCCGTCAGAAAGCACCGGGCCAACGCGCAACGCGAGGCGATCGAGGCGCTCGGCGACCATGTATGGGTGGTCTACGACTACGAACTCGACGCCGGCGGGCTTCACATTGAGGGCGCCGAACGGCCCGGGCCGGCGTGGCTGCGCAACCTGCTCGGCAACGATTTCTTTGCCGACGCGGCGGCCGTCTGGGGTAGTACCGACTTCGATGACGACGACATGGCACACCTCAGAGGTTTCCCCCGCCTGAGATATCTGAAAGTGTTCAACAGCCGCGTCACCGATACGGGCCTTGCGCATCTCAAGAGCCTACCCGAACTGGAAAACCTTGGCCTCGCCGGAACCAAGATCACCGACGCCGGGCTCGTACACCTGCAACAACTACCGAGGCTCGAAGCGATCGGGCTGGACTCCACCGACGTAACCGACGCGGGCCTCGTGCGCCTGCACGATCTGGCCGGACTAAGACGGCTCGGCCTGTTCCATACGAAAGCAACCCCGCAAGGCATCGAACGGTTGCAGCAGGCGTTGCCCGATTGTCGGGTGTGGCATTGAAGCCTACGCCCCGAACTTCCCAATCCGTTCGGCGTGGGCCAGCGCCAGCGGCATCAGGTAGACGGCCGCAAACTGGCCCAGACCGCCGCGGAGTGATTCGGTCTCGCTGAACGCCTCGCAAGCGTCCGGGCGACACGTGTCGGAGACCAGCAACGTGGGCACCGGGTGCCAACTGTGACTGGCCAGCCGCGCCGGTGTGCTGTGGTCGGCCGTGACGATGAGCACCTTCGGGTTCAGCGCCGCCACGCGCGGCACGATCGAATCGAACTCTTCGATCATCTTTACCTTCGCGTCGAAGTCGCCGTCCTCGCCGCGGCTGTCGGTATACTTGAAGTGGACGAAGAAGAAGTCGTAATCGTCCATCGCGTCGGCCAGCACGTCAATCTCTTCTGAGAGCGAACCGGGCGTGCCGACAATCTCCATGCCGACCAGTTGCGCCAGGCCCTTGTACATCGGGTAGACCGCGATCGCAGCCGCCTTCAGGCCGTAGACCTGCTCGTAGGTAGGCACGTCGGGCTTGGCCGAGAAGCCCCGCATCGTCAGTCCGTTGGCCATCGGCTCGCCGGCAAGGATCTTTCCGGCACCGGCCAAAAACTGCGCGGCCACCTCGGCCGTCCGCTGGCTTGCCGGATCGTTGCCTACCGGTTCCAACGGCGGCACACCGGTCCGTTGCGGGTCGGTGTCGGGCACCTTGTCGCCCAAGCCTTCGCCGCGAAAGACGACCACGAAACGATGCTCCTTGACCGGCTCGACGAACAACTCGACGCCGGGAATCGAGACGTCGCGAAGCTTGATCGCCAGCGGGGCGCTCTGCTCGGTGGGGATGCGTCCTGCGCGCCGGTCGGTAATGTTTCCCTCGGCGTCGAGCGAGCAGAAGTTGCAGCGAATGGCCACGTCGTTGGGCCCCAGCTCGAAGCCCACACCGGTCGCCTCCAGTGCGCCGCGGCCGATCAGGTACTTAACCGGCTCGTAGCCGAAAAGCCCCAGGTGTCCGGGCCCGCTGCCGGGCGTAATCCCCGGCGCGATGGGATTCATACTGCCCTGCACGCCCCGTTTAGCCAGGGCGTCCAAATTGGGCGTACGAGCAGCCTCCAACTCAGTCGGCCCGCCCGGCTCGACGGGCAAACCGCCCAGGCCGTCGGCAACCAGCATCACGATTTTCGAGTCGTTGGTGGTCTTCAAATCGCGGACAAGTTGCTGGATATCCATGTTCGGGCTCCTGATTTTCGATCGTTTCGACGGCTGCAAGTCCTCTTTCCTACCAGAAATCGCCCGAAAGGCAAGGGGGAGCCCGGCAGAGGGGTCCCTGGCGGCAGGCCCCATTTTGGGATATGTTGCCTCCAGGATTGATGTGTGGCTATGCATTTGGATGGCTAGAGAACCGTAGGACGGATTTTCAATCCGTCGGCCTAGACGGATCGAAAATCCGCGGCTACGTCAAGAAATTCGACTGGAGACGGATCGTGGATCAACTGACCGAGCGGAAAGCGTGGAAAGAACTACAAGCCCACTTCGGGCAAATCAACAAGGACCACCTGCGCGACCTCTTCGCCGGCGACGCAGACCGGGCAGAGCGCTTCGCGATCGAAGACGGCGGCCTGCTGCTGGACTACTCGAAGAACCGAGTAACCGTCGAGACAATGAAGCTGCTGACGGCGTTGGCCGAGAGTGCCGGTCTGGCCGAGGCGATCGAGCGGATGTTCACCGGCAGGCGGATCAACGTCACCGAGAACCGGGCCGTGTTGCACACGGCGCTGCGGAACCGATCCGGCAATCCGGTCAAAGTCGAAGGA
>JABMRB010001127.1 GCA_013202865.1 Candidatus Nealsoniibacteriota bacterium
CGAACTGGGCTTCCTCCAATCGCGTGCCGTTGGTATGATTCGCGGCCCGAAATCCGGAGGATTCCCCCCGGACGCGGGGGCGAATCGCCCGATTCTCATACACGTGAGGCTTTTCTCATGCAATCGGACTACGTGGTGGTCGGCTCCGGGCTTAGTGGTGCAGTCATTGCCCGGGGGCTGGCGGACGCGGGTGAGCGGGTGGTGGTGCTCGAACGCCGGCCCCGCATGGGTGGCAACGTGGCCGACATGTTGCATCCCAGTGGGATCTGCGTCCATCGCTATGGGCCACACCTGTTCCGTACCGTCTCGGACAAAGTTTGGCAATTCGTCAACCGGTTCGCCGAGTTCCACGACTACAAACACCGGATTCGCTCGCTGGTTGACGGAAAGATGGAGAACTGGCCCATCGCCGGAAGCTACATCCGGCGGCTCGGCGGCACAGCATCCCCTGCTGCCGGCGGCACAGCATCCCCTGCTGCCGGCGGCACAGCATCCCCTGCTGCCGGCGGCACAGCATCTCCTGCTGCCGGCGGCACAGCATCCCCTGCTGCCGGCGGCACAGCATCCCCTGCTGCCGGCGGCACAGCATCTCCTGCTGCCGGCGGCACTAAACCGCAGAACTTCGAGGAGGCCGCCCTGGGCCTGATGCCCGAGCCGGTCTACCGGAAATTTGTCAAGGGCTATACCGAAAAACAGTGGGGCGTACCCGCCCGGGAACTCTCCGCCTCGTTGTGCCGCCGGTTCGACGTTCGCGAGGACGACAACCCCTACCTGACTCCCAACGCCAAGTACCAGGGCATCCCTACCGAAGGCTACAGCCGGATGGTGGAGCGGATGCTCGAGGGCATACCCGTCGTGCTCAACTTCGACTACCTCCGCGACCGCGACGCCTTTCGGGCGAAGAAGCGGCTGATCTACACGGGGCCGATCGACGAGTTCTTCGATTTCGAGCTGGGGAAGCTGCACTATCGCGGGCAACGCCGGTTGCATACCTATCTGCCCAACGTCGACTGCCTTCAGCCGTGCGCACAGATCAACGATCCCGGCAAGCGACCGCACATCCGCGACGTGGAATGGAAACACCTCGCGCCGCCGCGTGCGATGCGCCGCCTGCGCGGAACCGTGATCACCCGCGAGACCCCCTTCACGCCCGAGAATCCCGAAGACTACGAGTATCCATTCCCCGATAATCGGAACCGCCGGCTCTACGACCGCTACGCCGCGATGGCCGCCGCCGAGCCGGGCGTCGCGATGGTCGGGCGGCTGGCCGAATACCGCTACTACGACATGGATCACGCCATCGGCAACGCCCTGAGTTTCGTTCGCAAGATGAAAGATGGGAGAATGGCCGCGTGATGTTACAGGTATTCCTATCAGCGTTTAGCGGGCGGGCTTGCCCGCCGTTGTGGCAAACAGACTGGTCTGGCGCGTCAACGGCGGGCAAGCCCGCCCGCTAAACGACAATTGCGTAAACATTGCGTCGTTGTACTGAGAATCATGAGAATTACTTACCTGCACCAGCACTTCAACACGCCCCGGTCGGCCGGCGGTTCGTTCTCCTACGAATGGGCCCGCCGGTTCGTCGGCCGCGGTCACGAGGTCAACGTGGTCACCGCCGAGCGATCGCCGCAGCAGGGACGCTATTGCCGCGGATGGGCTGAGACCGAAGAGGCCGGCATCCGCGTGCATCGCTATCCGGTGGCTTACTCGAATCACATGGGCTACACGCGGCGGATCGTTTCGTTCCTGAAGTTCGCCCGGGCCGCCGCTCGCAAAGCAGCCGCGCTGCCCGGCGACGTGATCATCGCTACCAGCACGCCGCTGACAATCGCTTTGCCCGGCGTCTATGCGGCGCGGAAACAGTCGATCCCGATGGTCTTCGAGATCGCCGACCTCTGGCCGGAGTTGCCGATCGCCGTTGGGGCGTTACGCACACCGTGGACGATTGGGGCCGCCCGGTGGTTGGAACGTTACGCCTATCGCCATTCGGCCCGCGTCGTGGCCCAGTCGCCCGGCGTCGAGGCGGGTGTGATCGCCGCGGGCTATCCGGCCGAGCGGGTGACGGTAATCCCCTGCGGCTGCGACCGCGAACAGTTCAACGTCTCGCCGCAACTCGGCCAAGAGTTTCGCGCGAGATACGAC
>JABMRB010001128.1 GCA_013202865.1 Candidatus Nealsoniibacteriota bacterium
GCACCATCAAACCGGCCGCACAGAGCAGCAGGAACAGCGAAACGGCAGCCGACGACCAAACGTTCATGGGGACTCACTCCTCCCGCAGCCACTCGCGGATCACCCAGCCGACCTTGGCGAGGCTTAGCGGTGAACACATCTCGGGTACGTCGTTTTGGGTGTGCCAGGGGGGGTAGTCGAAATCGATTATGTTGCAGCAGGGGATGCCGGCAATCTCGTGCAGCGAGACATGATCGTCCCTGATCCAATCGCCGCGCTGGGCCACGAACTCTTGCACGCCGAGCCGGTCGGCCGTTGCCCAGAGTTCCTTGACCAGCGGACGCGAGTCGTCCCACGACATGCTGTAGCTTTCCTGGTAGATCCGAAGGTCCTTGTCTCCTATCATATCCAACAACACGCCGAACCGGTAGCGGTAGGTTGGCGGATTGCTGACGTACTGCCGGGCAAAATGCTCGGAGCCGATGAAGAACCGGCCGTCTTCGCGAAAGAGGAACTCTTCGGCGTCGAAGAGCACGAAATCGACACCGTATTTGCAGTTGAGCTTCGGCATCTCGTTGGCAAGTTCCATCAATACCGCCACGCCGCTGGCCCCGTCGTTGGCCCCGACGAATCGCCCTCGCTTGTTTTTCGGGTCGAGCATCGGGAACGGCAGCGTGTCGTAGTGGGTGCAAAGCAGGACCCGCTCGGTGCGCTGCGGATGCCAGTGGACGATCAGGTTGGCGATCGGCACCTTCGAGCCGTTCTCGGGATGCTCGGTCTCGAACCGTTGCCACCGGACCTGGCCACCCCGTTTGCGGAAATGCTCCTCGAGAAGCTTCTGCTGGGCCGCCATGCCGGGCGAACCGCTGCGGCGGGGGCCGATCTCACAGAGCTGCTTCAGGTAGCCGTACGCCCGGGTCCCGTTGAAGGGAATCTGGTTCAGTTGGAGTTGGCTGGCGTGTTTGTCATCGCCGGAGCCCCGGTCGGTCCAGAAGATGTAGCTGAAAACCAAGCAGCCGCCGACCACGACCGCCACGAGGAAAGTCGTTTGGGTGGAGAACCTGCGGGTCCGTTTCGGGTTGTCGATCCGTTTTTTCATGATCCACAGGACCGCAGCGCTTTGCGGCGGCCATCCGTCGCGTGCATGCTGTGACTACGAACGTGCCATCCTCTTGCGCAACGCTTTTGCCACGTTGCTCGGCAGGAACCGGGCGAGTTGTTCATCGTCGGCGAGATGGGCAATCTGTTTGATCAGCGAACTGGAAACGTGGGCTAACTCGCCGTCGGCGACCATGAACAGCGTCTCCACCTCAGGGGCCAGCCGCCGGTTGGCCATCATCATCGTCAACTCGGCGTGGATGTCGGTGATCGGACGCACACCGCGAACCATGATCCGAACGCCGCACTCCTTGACGAATTCGACCGCCAGGCCGCTGAACGTGCGAATTTCGATGTGGTCGAGATGGGAGGTCGCTCCGCGAATCAACTCCTGTCGCTCTTCCACCTCGAACATCGTCCGCTTGTCGATGTTGATCCCGATACCCACGATCAACCGGTCGAACAGCCGACTAGCCCGTTCGATCACATTGAGATGGCCCAAAGTGATCGGATCGAACGTACCGGGATAAACGGCGACACGCGGAGAGAGACTACTCATCAATGGGGTTCCTCGGCAACCACGCAGGTCAGGGCTCGCCTGACGTCTGTTGAATCGACGCCGCACTCGACTGCTTGAAGTTCTGGCTCGTTGCGGGTTCGTCAGGGCAATCCCTGACCTACTGTGACCATACCCGTATCGCGACGGCAAGGCAACCGGGTGGCGCAGTGCGATCAGGAGCCCGCTTCCAGGGCCTCGATCAGGCGGTCGACGTCCGAGGGGTCGTTGTAGGCGTGGGGACTGATTCGTAGGCGGCCGCCGCGACAACTCAGTACCACGTGCCGTCGCAGGCACTGCCGGGAGAGTTCTTCGGCGTCGCGGCCGGGTAGCTCGAACGAGACGATCCCGCTACGATGCCCCGGCGCGCGGTCGCTGTGGATCACCGCCCCAAGTTGCCCGAGCCGCCGACAGGCCAAATCGGTCAGTTCGATCACCCGGTCGGAAATCGCCTCGAAGCCGATCCGCCCGAGCATCGCCAGGCTGGCCCCCAGTCCGATCAGGCCGGGCGTATTCTGCGTGCCGCCCTCGTATCGGGCGGCCGTTTGCTTCAGAACAAACTCGATCCGGCTGAAATCGTGGGCGCCGCGGACGCTATTCCAGCCGACGCCCACCGGGTGGAGCCGATCGAGGTGCTCGCGGCGGGTGAAGAAGAGGCCGGCCCCCTCGGGTCCCAGTAGCCATTTGTGCCCGTCGGCCGCAAAAAAATCGATCGGCGTCTGCCGCAAATCCAGCGGAAAAACTCCCAGGCCCTGGATGGCGTCGAGAAAGAACAGGGCTCCGCAGCCGTGGGCGATCTGGGCCAGTTGCTCAAGGTCGTTACGCCACCCGCTGGCAAATCCGACCCAACTGACCGTCACGATTCGTGTCCGCCGGTCACAGGCACCGGCAAGTTGGGCGAGGTCCACCCCCCCCTCCAAGACGGGTACCCTGCGTGTCTCGACGCCCCGGTCGGCGAGATTCATCCAGGGATATTGGTTCGCGGGGAACTCGTTGGCCAGGGTGACGACGTTGTCGCCCGGCTGCCATGGAAACCCCTGGGCCACGAGGTTGATTCCCTCGGTCGTGTTGCGAATCAGGGCGATTTCGTCTGTTTCGGCGCCGAATAAATCGGCGGCGAGTGCGCGAAGTCGCTGGATTTGTTCGATCCAGGTGGGATAGGGTGTCGAACCCTGACAGGCCGCCTGCTCGACCCAAGAGGCCAGTGCCTGCTGAGCAGGGCCGCTGATCGGAGCGACGGCGGCGTGGTCGAAATAGGCCCAGTTCCGGGTAATCGGCATCAGACGGCGAAATTCCGCCCAGTCGGGGGGGTTCGCGTTCTCGGGTTGGTGGGGCATCGATCTTCTGGCAAATTGCGGCGTAGAAAAGTTGTGCAAACAATCGGTGGGTAGCGGTGGTTAAACGGCAACAAGTAAACTATAATAGGAAAGCTACAGGGAATAGTCTACTCGGGATTACCTCCATAGGACTGCTGTCGATGCCCAAAGCGCTTTGCATCGCTGGGATTGTGATTGCCGCACTGTTGTTTCTGGTCTTCGGGCTTGATCTGGCAACCGGATTCCCTTTTGGCAAGGTCGATTGGCTGATGGACAGCGGATTTCTGGTCTCTTCGCTAATCCTGGCGTATCTGGGCTGGACCACCTGGAAGGACCAGATCTAGCACCCGTACGCAGGGGTTCTCGGCCTTATTGCGCTGCGAGCGTGGCGATGGTTGCCCCGGCGGGCATATCCGGACGACCGCGGGCGCGCGGGATTTAGTTAGCCGGCGCGCATTCGGGCGTTGTACTGCCGGGGGAACGTGTTAGAATGATAAGATTATCGCGGGGATCGAGTCCTTTTCGTGCGAGAGCCCCGTTGCCCCTACTCGTTTCCCTGCTGATCTTCGATGTGGTCGATTATGGCACCTGACGACAAACCCCAAAAACGCGAGCCGCTTACGCCGGCAAAGAAGAATCGCCTGGAAAAGCTCTTCGAGCACGGCAGCAAGCAGGTCAGCCAGGACAATCACGATTATGCGGCCGAGTTGTTCGAGCAGTGCGTGGTGGGCGACCCGTCCAACCTGAC
>JABMRB010001129.1 GCA_013202865.1 Candidatus Nealsoniibacteriota bacterium
CCCTTTGACCGATGTGCCGAGTACTTGGTCGACGGCAGCGGGTTCTTCAACGGCATGCATCACACCAACCCGGACCAACACATGTGGCTCAACCAGGGAACGTTCGGTAACGTTCCGGAGGAAGAATTTGACCTCAACCCTGA
The DNA here is from genome assembly GCA_013202865.1 of Candidatus Nealsoniibacteriota bacterium. Taxonomy (GTDB): domain Bacteria; phylum Planctomycetota; class Planctomycetia; order Pirellulales; family Thermoguttaceae; genus JABMRB01. Next base: position 144 of record JABMRB010001129.1, read on the forward strand.
AATCGTTTTCGACTTGGGCGAAGAGCAGCCGGTCGACTACGTGAAGGTGTGGAACTACAACGAATTCCTGCCGAACCGCCCGGAGTTGGCCGGCCGCGGAGTGCATTTGATGGACGTGTATATCGCGGGCGAAGATGAGGTTTTCATGCTGCTGGCGGGGGACGTGGAGTTGGACCTCGCGCCGCAGCTAGCCGACGTCGATTTCGGTCAGATCGTTCCGCTGGGAGGCGCCAACGCGCGCTACATCAAGTTCGACAATCTCCGAAACTTCCCGGCCGACGGCGGCTTTCCCGGTGGTGACAATAATTTCGTCGGCCTCAGCGAGGTCCAGTTCTACGCCGTCCCGGAGCCGGCGACCGGGTTGTTGTTGGTTCTGGGCGGGCTGACCGTGTTGATCGCTCGTCGCCGCCGACGGTAGCCATGCAGAAGCGCCGATGAGCAACTGTTTCCTGCGCACGAAAACAATTCTTCCCCCTTTTCGGTATACAATTACGCGGGTTGAGTTGAAGCTGCGGCGCGTGCCGGAGCTTCAACGGCTATCTTGTCTTCTTACGGAGAGAGACTAATGATCATTAGGAACGATCGTGCAACGACTCTACTGGCGCTGTCTCTTCTTGCGCTTCTTTCAACCGGTGCCCGGGCCGACCTCGTCGGGCATTGGACGTTTGACGACGTGGTAGGCGACGCGGTCCCGGACAGTTCCACCTTCGGCAACAACGGCACGTTGATGGACGGGGCGTCGATTAGTGACGATGTGGCCGGCTTCTTCGGCGGCGGCAACTCGTTGTTTGTCAACGGCGGAACACAGCACGTTCTGGTTCCCGACGCCGATTCGCTGGACATCAGCACCGCGATGACGATCTCCGCCTGGGTCAAGCCGATCGGCAACATCGGCTACGACAGCATCGTGGGCAAAGGCCCCGCAGACGGTGACACGGTGACCAACAATGCCGGAAACTACGAAATGCGCGTCGATATTGGTTCTCGCCGGCTGTCGTTTCAGCATCAAAACGGCGTTGACCTTTCACAGCACTACAGCAACGGCCCGGTGGTTGCCGCCGACACCTGGCAACAAGTCGCGGTCACGGTGGGCAACGGTCTTGTGAATTTCTACCGCAACGGATTGCCTACCGGCTCCCAACCGCTGGGTGCCACCTTCGGCGACATCAACGGCCAGCCCCTGATGATCGGCAGTCGCACGGACCAGTTCACGGTAATGGACGGCCTGATCGACGACGTGCGAATTTACGACGAAATTCTCTCCGTCGCCGAGATCGCGGCCCTGGCGGGCGCTACGCCGCCGGTGACGGGAACGATCACGCCGGTCGGCGCTTTCGCGTCCAGTGAGTTCGCCGGGAGAACCGCTGCCAACACGATCAATTTCAGCGGACTTAGCGGCGCCGCCCACGTCGAAGATCCGCCAACGACGATGTGGCTCACGGCCGGCGTGGCCGATACGGCTCCAACGATCACGTACGATCTGGGCCGTCTGCACGCGGTCGATTCGATGCGGATCTGGAACTACAATGAAGCTCCTTGCTGCCTGGCTCGCGGGATCAAGACGGCCGACATTCAAGTGGCCGGCCCCAACGGCGCGGGCTTTACGACCATCGCCACGATCGCCGAAGGCGAACTGCGGCAAGGCCCGGGCACCAGCACCGACTTCTCCGATACGTTTGCCTTGGGCGGCGAACTGGCCCAGTTTGTCCGAATCGCGAACGTCACCAACTATGGCGACACGGAGTACACCGGGCTGAGCGAGGTGCAGTTTGACGGCAGCCCGGCCACGCTTCCGCTGGCGCCGCTTCAGTTGCCGGCGACGATTCACTCGGTTTCGAGCAGCTTGGGGGCCCCCTTTGACCGACGAGCCGAGTACTTGGTCGACGGGAGCGGGTTCTTCAACGGCATGCATCACACCAACCCGGACGGCCGCATGTGGCTCAACCAGGGAACGTTCGGTACCGTCCCAGAAGAAGACTTTGACCTGGACCCCGAAATCGTTTTCGACCTGGGCGAAGAGAAACTGGTCGACCACGTGACGGTCTGGAACTACAACGAGTTCCTGCCGAACCGTCCGGAGTTGGCCGGCCGCGGCGTGCATTTGATGGACGTGTACGTCGCGGGTGAAGACTTGATGTTTTCGCTGCTGGCGGGGGACGTGGAGTTGGACATCGCGCCGCAGCAAGACGACGTCGATTTCGGTCAGATCGTTTCGCTGGGAGGCGTCAACGCGCGCTACATCAAGTTCGACAATCTTCAGAACTTTCCGGCCGATGATCCCTTTCCCGGCGGGGATAATCTTCTCGTCGGCCTCAGCGAAGTGCAGTTCTACACCAGCCTTGCGCCGGTGAAGTGGCTCGGCGGCCCGGGGACCTGGGCCACGCTCGACAAGTGGGATTCCGGTGAAGTGCCCGGCAGCAGCAGTCAGGTGACCGTCGATTCCGCGGACGCAGAGATCACCGTCGGCGCTGCCGCCGAGGCCCGGTCGCTCGACGTCACCGCCGGCATGGTTGTCGTGCAGAGCACGCTCGACGTCGGTGGCGCGGTGACCGTCGCCACCGCCGGCACTCTCGTCGTAGACGGCACACTCAACGCCGCCGCCTCTACCGTCGCCGGAACGCTGGCCGGCGGCGGCACGATCAACGTCGACCTGATCGAGGTCACCGGCACCATCGCTCCCGGCGGAACCGGCATCGGCACCTTGACGCTCGGCAGCAGCGAAATGGGGATGGACCCTGCCGCAACCTACCACGCCGAAATCAGCCTGGCGGTGATCGATCCGTTGCAGCCCGACCTGATCGAGGCCGACCAGATCAAAGTGATCTCCGGCGGCTGGCTGGAACTCGGCGGCACGCTGGCCGTTTCCACCCTCGATGATCGTGCCGATAGCAATTCCTGGGCCAATCCCAAGCTGAAGGTCGTCAGAAGTGTCTTCGGCGACATCGGAGACACGCGCTTCGCCAATGTCGCGGCGGGCGCCAAACCGGACACGCACATCGGCCAGGGTGCCTTCCTGCGGGAAGTCACCTACACGGAATCGCCCATCGGCGAGCCGTTCGTCACCGGCGTAGAACTCGATGTCTTCGTCGCCCTGGGTGGCGACGCCGACGGCGACGGAAAGGTCTGGCTCAGCGACTGGGCCGC
>JABMRB010001130.1 GCA_013202865.1 Candidatus Nealsoniibacteriota bacterium
GGCTTTCTCACTGCTCATAGCTCACTGCTCATAGCTCATAGCCAAATTCCTGTACGACTTCGCAGAAAGGTGGCTGGACAAGTAGGGGGTGGATATGCGAGAATAGTGTCATAGATGAACCGGAACCAACGAGGGGGATCGCGTATGCCGTTTCGACACAAATTGCAAGCCAGCCGATTCGAGTTCAAGTACGTCATCGACGAGGAACTGGCGATACGGGTCCGTCATTTCCTCAGTTCCAATGTGGAGCTCGACGAGCACGCCCAACTCAGCGCCGACAACGCCTACCCGGTCCACAGCCTCTACCTCGACTCACCCGACCTGTCACTGTTCAAACAGACGGCCCATGGGATCAAGAACCGTTTCAAGTTGCGGATCCGCTTCTACGACGGCAATCCGGAGGGCCCCGCGTTCTTGGAAATCAAGAAACGGGTGACCGATGTGATCCGCAAGGAACGAGCGGCGGTTCGCCGCGAAGCGGTCGAGTACCTGCTCAAGGGCGGCCGGCCGGACGATTCCTACCTCGTCGAAACGCGCGACATGAACGAGGCGGGCAGCGCGCTGCAAAACTTTTGCCGCCTTTACGAGTCGATCGGCGCCCAACCGCGGGTCTACGTCTGCTACGTCCGCGAGGCCTACACGTCGCCCGACAGCGATCGGGTACGGGTGACATTCGATCGGCAACTGACCGGCACACAGTTCGGCAGCGAGGCGCTCCTGGTGCCACCCGCGCAAGGGGCCGAACCGAAGGTGGGCGGTGTGATCCTCGAGTTGAAGTTCACCGACCGGTTCCCGCCGTGGCTTCAAGAGTTGGTCACGACGTTCAACTTGCAGCGTCGCTCGGTGCCCAAGTACAACATGTGCATCCACTCGTTGGACATGCAGCCATGGAACTGGCCGGAGTAGGTCAGGGGCTTGCCCGAAGGTGGTAGAAGGAGTCTCCGGTGGCCAACAAGTGGCGTGAACACCCGAAGTTGTGCGACCGGTTCCATCCGGAATCTCCTGACGACGTTCAGGTGCTCGTTCACGACGGAGGGCCTCGCCTGACGGATCGTGCCCCCGAACTCGTGTGGGTACGGGTCACCGGGGCCGATGGCGATCTCTTTACCGGACAAGTGTTGAATCGGCCGGACCACCTTGCTACGGTGTCGGAGGGGGCCGAGATTCAGTTCGTCGCGCCGGATGGTGGCGAATACCTGCTGCTGGTGACACAGAAATATCTTCGAGAGCGACCAGAATGGCTCGTCGAAGCTTGCGACCAGTGCGGCCTCTCCGAGTTGTTCGATGCGCCTTCCGATTTGATGCGAGTCGTTTTTCCAGATATGCCCGATGGCTTTAGAACGGGCATGTTCACGGCCTATTGCGGATGCTGTGGAGGTTGCCAGATGGTCCGGCACAAGGATTTCAAACTCGATGTGGAGGAGAACATAACCGCTGCTCCACAAATCGAGCCAGGAAGTCTCGTGAAGAAGACGCCCGGGCGGTCGAAGAAGTGGTGGGAATTCTGGAAGTAATCCCGCCGTTTGAGATCGCCCCGGTCAGATGCGAGGTTGACGCAGTCTGTCGGACACTTTCCAGGACCTGCCTTCTTTCGTCGGGGCAAGCCCCGACCTACTTTTTCAGCACCAACACGGGACATCGCGCCAGACGGACGATGCGTTCGGCGACCGAACCGATTAGCAGGTGCATTAGCGCCGATTGCCCGTGGCTGGAAAGGACGATCGCACCGGCGTTGACCTCCGCGGCGTATTGGGCGATCTCGTGTCCCGGGTCGCCGAAGCGGATCGCCACTTGCAATCCGTTGTGGCCGCGGGCGGCCAGTTCCTTGTGGATCGCTTCGGTGGCGTGTTCGATCCGGCTCTGGTCGTCGACGGTTGCCCAGATCACGCCCGGGTCGTTCGGCTCGAGGGTCGGCAGCACATGGATCACGTGCAGATCGGCACCCATTTCCAAGGCCACGTCGATTGCGGCGAAGGAATCTTCGGAGAAGTCGATCGGCACGACGACGGTTTCTCGCGGTAGCCAGCTCATGATTTGGGCTCCATTTCCCCGGACTTGTATCGTGTCCAGTATTCGTCCAATGCGCGGCGTACCTTACCGCTGAGCAGCGCAACCCCCAGCATGTTGGGGAAGGCCATCGAGAGGATCATCAGGTCGGAGAAGGTCAGCACGTTATCGGCGGTGACGACCGCCCCGAGCACGACGAACGCCAGGAAGATCAGCCGATAGGCGAGTGCCCAGCGATTCCCGGTCAGGTGCGACCAGCATCGTTCGCCGTAGTACGACCAGGAGATCA
>JABMRB010001131.1 GCA_013202865.1 Candidatus Nealsoniibacteriota bacterium
ATCCCGAACGCTGCAGCCGCCGTCAGACTCGGTGCGTCAGACTATATCACCAAGCCCTTTACGCGGGAGCAACTCACGCAGTCTGTTCGCAGAATGCTTGCACACGATCCGCGGGGAGAGAACCGGTCGGAAGGCCCGTTGCCAATAGTCGAATCGTGGGCCAATCCGCAAGGGGAGTTCCTTTTCCTCGACGAATCGTGGATTCAAGTCGACGAGGACGCGTCTGCCTGCGTTGGGGCCCTCCTGAAGTGTTCGCAAGAGAAGAAGCCGCTGGCCGTTCGCCTTCCGCAAGTCGGCGAAGCCCTGTACCAAGGATTACCTCTGGCCGAGGCGACTTTCGCCGACGAGTCTGTGGTTGTCGTGCCATCGCCGATCTCCGGCGTGGTCGACGCCGTCAACAAACTACTGGAAAGCCATCCGTCTTCCCTGTTCACCGATCCTTGTGGGAAGGGCTGGATTGCTTGTGTTTGTACAACTCGATTCGAAGAGGAAATCGACCGCTGCAAGCCCCGGCACCTGATCCTGGCAAACGCGAGCCCATCGTCCGCCCGCAACCAACTCGAACAATTGACCTCTCTGGGGTGCCAGGTCGACATCGTAGAGGACTGTGACGAGTTGGCTCTGGCAACACAGGACACCAGCCATCGTGTGCTGCTAATCGACGCTGCTTCATTCGCTGCCCTCGGCCCCGAGTCGGTCCGAGAAGTCAACGTCACCTCGCCATCGTTGAAAGTCGTGGTTATTGGACCCTCTGGTTCCCATTGGGAAGCAGCTTATCGGGAGCATAAGATCTTTTACTATGCCGTCGAGCCGTTCGTCGACAACGAGATTGTCGACATCCTCAACGCGGCGTTTCAGTCTACAGCCCCGCCCCTTCGGCAACCGGAGCGTTTGAAGGCTTCATTCACACCGATCAGCGGCATCGGCGTTACCTACCGCAACGGCGGAATGGTGCAATTGCTGGCCGAACCTGGTCTGTTAAGCGAAGGCAAAGGGCTTGGTGGCCAGATCGTGCGAAGGCTGACTGGCCAGGCCATACAGGTTGGGACAACTCGGGGTGACGAAGTCGTCACGGCAACGAACGTATTGAAGGCCGCCAGCACGTACAATCGCGTCATCGTACTGTTGGCGAAGGACACGGGGCGGCTCCCAGGCACCCTGGTTCAAGACACCGCGGCTGAGTACGTTTCGGCCACTGGCGTGAGTGCGAGCAAGGTCACCACTCTCGTGGTGCAGCCGGGGTCGAACGGCCACGGCCTAACGCGGCTCGATCAGCGAACCATCGCGTTTCTGGCCGAACACATCGTGCGAGAAATGGCGTCCTTATGATGGACAAGCCTGGACGAGACCGTGAGCAAACGCAAACAGCGGATATGCAAGAATGCCACGTCCTACGAAAGATGAAAAGAAAGCCGCCGCAGGGAATCGCGCGAGTATGCCAGTTGACACCCGTACGGACACCGCGGAGTACTTCAACAAGCTCCGGCGGCGTCTTAAGCTTGGGCTTCTGGCCGCCTTTTCGCTGCCCGTTGCCGCTCTTGCTGTGTACTTCCATTTTCAATTCAACCCGACTCTGAGGGAAACCGGCAAGCTCCACCTGGCTTCCTTGGCTGAGAGCCAGAGAAACACAGTCGACCTTTTTCTTCAGGAGAGAGTAACCAACATCTTCAGCCTTTTTCACGGCACGGAATTCACACTGGATCCATCCCAGCAGCAGATGGACCGATATCTGCAAGGTTTGAGACAGACGAGTGATGCGTTCATTGACGTGGGTTTCTGCAATTCCGAAGGTGTGCAGATTGGATATGCCGGCCCTTTTCCTGACCTCTACGGTAAAGACTACAGCAGCGAGGATTGGTTTGGAAGCGTCCTTGAGCGGGACACGAATTACCATGTCAGTGACGTCTACTTGGGGTTCAGAAAGAAGCCCCACTTCACGATTGCGGTCAAGCAACTGATTGACACCAAGCCCTATGTCATGCGGGCGACTCTCGATCCGGATAAGTTCTACATGTTCCTCCGCAACATCAGTCGAGGAAAGGGCGTCGACTCGGTCCTGGTCAACACAGAGGGCTACTACCAGGTCGTTGCGCCGGACCGGGGGGCGTTGCTGGGGAAAACCACGTATATGCCCCCAGGGAGCGAAGGGTTCGGGGTCGAAGAAATCAGCGCCAATGGCACTTCAATCCTGGTTGCCTACATCTGGCTTAAGGAAACGCCTTGGATCCTGATGGTCAGGCAGCCGTTGGACATGGCTTACGCCGAAATCTACCGCGCAAGAACAATCATGATCGCGAGCACTGCCGCAATCATGGCGGTAATAGGACTCCTCGTCTGGATGATGACCGACCGCTTGCTCAAAGGGGCTCAAGCCACTGCGGAGTCATACGAGAAGCTACAATCGGAGTTGATTCATGCCTCCAAGATGGCGTCCGTAGGTGAGCTCGCTGCCGGCATTGCCCACGAAATCAACAACCCTTTAGCGTCCGTTGTCGCCACCACGGGGGTCATCAAGGACCTGTTCGACCCCGAGTTCAATTTGCAGTGGACGCCGGAGACGATCAGGGAGGAGCTTGCCAACATAGACAAAGCAGTGTTCCGGGCGCGAGGGATCACTCAGACGCTACTGAAGTTCTCGCGAAGGAACCCTCCGCGGATGGTCCTCGGCAATCTTAACAGGATACTCGATGAGGTGGTGGGAGGGCTCAAGGAACAGGAGTTTCAGGTATCCAACATCGAACTGGTCCGCGACTACGCGCCAGGCCTGCCGGAAATCCCAATCGATGCCGATCAAATAAGCCAAGTCTTCTTAAACCTTATCAACAATGCCGGAGACGCTATTGACGGGGCGGGCACCATTACCCTCTCCACGCGCCGCGACGGCAGTTCCGTTCGCGTTACGGTAACCGACACGGGGGTCGGGATGACCTCGGAGGTAATGCAGCAGGTATTCCTGCCTTTCTATACCACCAAGGAGGTCGGAAAAGGTACGGGCCTGGGACTCAGCGTCAGTTCGAGCATCGTCGAGTCTCTTGGCGGGAGGATCGAAGTCCAAAGCATGCCGGGCGCCGGCAGTTCCTTCACCGTGGTGTTTCCTGTCAACCAACCGGAGCCAGTTGAGAATGAGTAAATCTAAAAAGACAAGAGCGGAACAGCCGCGACTGAAAATACTGTTGGTGGACGATGAGGATCAATTCCGCACAGCTTTGTCCCAGCAGCTTTCGGTGAGGGGATTTCAGGTGCTGGACGTCGGCAACGGCGAAGATGCTATCAAGACTGTCCGACATGAGAAGCCGCAAGTGGTCATCCTCGATCAGAAAATGCCCGGCATGGATGGAATTCAGACGTTGAAGGAGATAAAGCGGGTGAGGCCTGAAGTCCAGGTTATTATGCTCACCGGCCACAGCAGCGCGGAATCCGCCAGGATATCCGGTAGAAATGACGTCTCCTTTTATCTAGAGAAGCCCTGTGGCATTGATGAGTTGATAAGTGTCATCAAGGCGGCCGAACAGGAGCGAATCCACGCTCTCGCGCGGCATGAAATACCCGACGTCAAGAGGACCAGTCTCAGGCAATGGTTGATCGGTGCCCACCATGCGCGCCCAGGGGTAATTATCCTGGGGCTCATTCTTTTTGCCACGATCACCTTAGCACCCACTCCAGAGAACCTGAGACGTCTGTTGATTTCGGAGAAGACGGGACAGCTTGGGGAAACCATCGCGGGATACTCTGATTACCGTGCCATGGATCCCGGTCAGACCGTTTCCGAATACTACTGCAAGAAGGCCGGATGGTATCACAAGGTGGAAGAGGCGGACGGAAGCGTCACCAAGGTGCCCTTCACCGTGGAGCAGGTGGCACTGCGGGCCAAGGTCATGGTCGGAGTTCTGGTCGTGGCCGCTCTTTTCTGGGCCACCGGCGCAATCCCCATCGGCATTACGGCCCTTCTTGTCGGGGTAATGATGTGCTTCTTCGGCGTACTTCCTCCCAATCTGGTGGCCAAGGCCTACGCCAAGGACTCGGTGATCTTCATCTTCGGTGTTCTGGCCATCGCTGCGGCCATCAGCAAAACCGGGCTTGATCGCCGGATCGGAATGCTGCTCTTGGGCAGGAGCACTTCCCTTGCCAAATTCGCATTTATCTTCGCGCCTCTTCTCGCCATGACCGCGTCCTTTCTCTCCGAACACGCCCTGGTCGCTTTCCTGGCGCCGATCCTGATGCTGGTCTATATGGCGGCTATCCGTTCGGCCGGATTGAAGAAGGACAAAGCACTCGTGGTCATGATGCTCCTTTTGCTCACCTTCAGCGCCAATGTGGGCGGGCCGGGGTCGCCTGCCGCCGGTGGCCGCAACGCCGTCATGATTGGTATCCTCGCGGACTACGACATGGCGCCCAGCTTCGGGCAATGGGTGAAGCTGGGCTTCCCCTTCGTGCCGGTCATGGCGCTTACGATCGCTGCATACTTCTATTTCGTCTTCAGGAAGAAGATCAAAGTCAAGAACCTCGATATCGCTGCCAGGGTAAGGGAGGAATCCGACAAGATCGGCAAGATGACCGGTGACGAATACAAGGCCGCCGCCGTCCTGGTGCTCTTGGTCGTGCTCTGGACGACATGGTCCGGTCGTTTCGGAATGGGCGGGCCGGCCCTGCTGTGCATCGTCCTGTTGAACATTCTGGGGATTCTGCGCTGGCGGGACATCAACCGCATCCACTGGGACGTCGTGGCCCTTTACGGCGCAGCCACTGCCATGGGCTACGGCCTTGCGACGACCGGTGCCGCCCTCTGGCTGGCGGACAGCTTCGTGTGCGTACTCCCGGATTCCATGACCAGCGGGACGGGATTGTATATGTCTTGCAGCCTGATTACGGGCATCCTGACCAATTTCATGAGTGACGGAGCGACCGTGGCCGCCATCGGACCGATCACCGTTCCCATGGCGACCCTTTCCGGAACGTCGCCGATGTTGGTTGGGCTGGCAACCGCCTTCTCCTCTTCCTTCGCCCACATGCTGATCATTGGAACGCCGAACAACGCCATTGCGTACGCCATAGCGCGCGACCCGGAAACGGGTGAACAACTGCTGACCGTGAAGGACTTTCTCGTCCACGGCTTTATGGTCTTGCTGCTGAGCTTTGCGGTCCTGTGGATTTGGGTGTTTCTGGGGTACTGGCAATGGATGGGACTCTAAACCGACAACTTCCATGTCTGAAAGGAGCCGACAATGGCAAAGAAGAAGATAAACCTATTGATCGTGGACGACGAGGAGCAATTCTTGAAATCAATGACCAAGAGGCTTGAAGTCAGAGATTTCAACGTGATTGCCGTTGATCGCGGCGAAAAGGCCATCGAGGCCGCGAGGGAACGTCCCATTGACGTTGCCCTGGTGGACCTGAAAATGCCCGGCATCAATGGCGAGCAGACCCTGGAAGCCCTCAAGAAGGAGCATCAGTGGATGGAGGTCGTCATTTTGACCGGGCACGGCTCAGTCGATTCGGCGATTGAATGCACGAAGAGTGGCGCCTATTCCTACTTGCAGAAGCCCTGCGAGTGGGAGCGGCTTCTCAGCGTACTCACCGAGGCCTACAAGAAGAAAGTGATGAACAGGTTGAACATCAAAGAAAAGAGGATGAATGAATTGCTTGACATGAGCACCTATAGCTCGCCGCAGGCCATCCTGGAGAAGATCAGGGAGTTGGACCGGGAAGACTGAAGGAGAAACGTTCGGAAGACGACCGCTTCGCAAGTTGTCTACGCGAATCGGCGGATTTGGGACCGCCGTGCCTCCGCCTGTGGAATCACTCGGATAAGGAAGACAACATTGGCCTGTCCATTCACAAAGGAGAATTCAGAAAATGGCAACCATACAAGTATTGCTGGTGGACGACGAGGACAGTTTCTTGAGGGCTTACACGACCCTCTTGGAAGAAGAAGGAATGAATACAATCATAGCCGACAACGGTCTGGATGCATTGAGAATCATAGATGAGCATCCTCTTGACGTGGTCATCCTGGACATAAAGATGCCGGGCCTTGACGGCATAGAGGTCCTTCGCAAAACCAAGCAGACACATCCCCTAGTGGAAGTCATCATGGTCACGGGCAACGCCTCGGTGGAATCAACGATCGAAGGACTGAGGCTCGGGGCGTTCGATTACTTGGTCAAGCCGGTCGATCTCTCCGTTCTCGTGACAAAGGTCAATGAGGCGTACGCCAAGAAAGAAGCCGTAGAAGAGAAGATTCGCAAGGCAGAGACCGAGCAGATCATCAGGCACCCCTGGGCAGTCTTCGGCAGAAAAAGGAAGTAGTCCTCTCCAAGAAGCCGGATGGGTGCAGACTCAGGGGAAGGAGAATGGCTTGGAAAACAATCGATTCAGAACAATCAGGCGAATGATTTTGAGCCGAGGGCTGCTTGCGCCTTTCGTTGCGCTCATGCTCGTGTGCGCAACTCTGGTTTATTACTTCGCCAGCTATTCACGCGACCAAGTGCAGACAACACTGGTGCGCATAGCATCCGGCCATCGCCACCTGGTAGATCAGTTCCTCGACGAGAGGGCATCCGATCTTCGGTTCGCCGCCGCTTCCTGTAGTATTGAAGAGATTTCCAACCGCGCCGACCTGACGGAGCTTTTCCGTAATCTGCAAGCCGGATCGGAGGCGTTTTTCGACCTCGGGGTCTTCGACGACACTGGAAACCACCTGGAGTACGTCGGCCCCTACGACCTGGCCGGCAAGAACTACGCCGAGGCCGAGTGGTTCAAAGCGGTGCAGGAAGAGGGGCTCTACGTCTCAGACGTATTCCTGGGGCATCGGAAGATCCCTCATTTCATTATTGCCGTCCGCCGACGTGAAGGTGATCGAACCTGGTATCTGCGCGCCACCATCGACACACTTTCCTTCAACGGGCTTGTCGAGGGTATCCGTATGGCTCAGACCGGTGAAGCCTACCTCGTCAACCGGAAGGGGGTTCTGCAAACCGCCCGCCGCTCCGGCGGGAAGTTGATGGAGTCGGATCCGGATTTCAACACGTACGTGATTGACGATGAAAACGTAACGTCTTTCTCCGCGGGCCGGCACTCGCAACAGCGGTATCTCTATGCGACGGGTCCCCTGAAGCACGCCGACTGGGTTCTTGTTGTGCGGCAGGAAGTGGGCGATGCCTACGGTCCTGTAACTCGCGCCGTCGTCATCGCAGTGGCCGTAATCCTCGTAGGAGGAACGGTAGCGGGATTCATGGCTTACATCCTGGCCTCCGGTCTAGCCAACGCGCTTGCCCTGGCAGACATAGAGAAACAACACATAAAGACTCAGCTAGTCAAAGACATCCGTCACGCTCCCGCCTGGATCGGCGCGATCTTTCGACGCCTGGCAGAAAGGAACGACTGACCCGTGGATGATTTCGCCAGATTGCCAAGCGACGAACGGCGCCTGTATTTCGAACAGGCCGCGGCACGACTTGGCCTGAGTGCCCAGATCATCGAGAAGGACTTCTTGCCGTTCGCGGTGACCGTCAAGCCCTCAGGTCCGCGCGTGGAGAGTGGAGTGATGAGCCGAGGACTCACCGCTTTCGGAGTGGCTGAAGCATGCCGCGCTTGCGCAACTGCAGCAATTCCCGCACGAGTTGCTCCCCGGAGAATCTCGTTGGGGAGCGATTGTTGAACTCTCTCGCCAGCTTATCGAGTGACGCCGGCTGCACCATGAGCTGGTCCGTCGGAATACCGATTTCCGAGTAGACGGAGCACAGAATCTGTTGTTCGTCCTCCGACAGGCCTTTCAGCCCGCGAGTGATCGATCGCACAATGTCGTCAATGCGAGCGATCGGATACGTCGGATACTCTGCCAAGTAGTCGGGCAGTCGAACATCGCCTCGCTCGGTGTGGACAACGTAGACAGGCTTGCGCCATGCTTTGGCTGCTCCGACTTCGACGGCGATCGATGACGCCACGGGGCCTTGCGGATGAACAATCGCAATAATCGCCGAACTCTCTGCCAGGGCACGCCACAAGCGGTCTTGCAGCTTTGCTCCAGATTCCATACTCGTGGAGTTGAACACGTCCAGCCCGCCTTCCTGCAAGGCACGCTCGACTAACTCCGCAACCGATGCGTCCGCCAATGAGTAGGACAGGAAGACATCGTAGGTAAGGGTTTCTGTGCTCATTGCTTGTACTTGTCCACGCGCCGCTTCAACTCCTTGAAGTAGTTGTCAAGATCGTTGATCGGCACCGCTTTCTTGGAGCCAATAATGTCAGGAATCGTATCAACCTCCACGTGACAGAGAACGACGACAATTCGTGCGTTGTGCCGTCTGCCCCAAGCCGCTCCCACTTCAAGAAGAACCCACGGACGATCAACAGACTTGGGGGTCAATAGAACGACAAGTTCGTTTGATCGCACGATCTCCCGTCTAATCTCGTCTGGAATATCGTCACCTCCGGCGATGTCCCGATCATCACGAAATGTGTCCGCTCCTGCCTTCTCGATTTTCTCGCACAGGATCCTCGCGATCCACTTGTCGGCCGTAGCATGGCTGACGAATACCGAGTATCGCTTCGGTTTCGTCTTCTTCCGCGACCGAGCGCTTGATCGTTTGCTCTTCTTTTATGCCTCTTCAGCAGAATTCGTGGGTGAATTCTGGCTCAGGGAGGTCTCCAAGGTTGTGGTATAGGGCCGTTTCGTAGGCTTCTTGCGTCCGGAAACCGTATGATTTTCTGGTGATCAGTTTCAGCTTGTTGTTGAA
>JABMRB010001132.1 GCA_013202865.1 Candidatus Nealsoniibacteriota bacterium
AACCAGACCGACGGGTCCATGAAATCGCCGAAGGCGACCTTGGCCGTCGACAGCGTTTCCAGCACTTTCCCCGTCTCTATATGCCCCTTTACCACCTGGTCTTTGGCCACTTCCACCACGACCTTGGCCGGCCGGATAAGGAACAGGACCTGGATCACACCGATCGCGATGCTGGTCACACCGATCGGCACAACCTCGAAGACCCACCAGGTAGCCGCCAGCAGGAACAGCGCCAAGGCGGCCTGACCCTGGTAGGTCAGTTGGACGGGTGAGCCGTCCGGGTTGACGGCGTCCGGAAGAGAAGGCAGCAGGTAGACGACGGCAAACAGCACGATGCCGACGGCCATCCAGAACTGCTTCTGCCATTTGCCCCAGTGGGCCTTTCCCGTCACCAGAATGCCGGAACGAGGGTCGCTCGTACTGTCGTGCCGACCTGCATGTTCTTGTTCGTTCATGGGGTCTCGTCGAGAGGCTTGCGGGGAAGACGGCGATTCTCGTCTTGCAGAGAAGGTTACTGCTTTGGATTGGATGCGCTGCCGGCTTTGGGTGGTCGCTCATCGCAGTTGATAATCGACGCGATCTCGTCCAACACGTCCACCGAACGTACTACCCCGATAACGCTGCCGTTTTCGAGCACGGGAAGCAGGCTGACGTTCTTGTCCACCATTTCGAAAACGGCCTTCATGATGTGATCGTCACAATCAATGGTCGTTTTGATCGGGATCATGTAATCCCGGACTATGCGGTTTGCCCGTTCGCGAACCCGAGCATAGACCCGGTCCGAAGAGAGTTCGCTAAGATTCGGGTCGACGGCCACGTCGAACAGCTTTCGCCGGTACTCCAGACCGCCCAGGAACTTCGGCTCAAAACCCCGCATGATGTCCCGGCGGCGGAGCATCCCCAGCAGATCGTTGAAATTCGTGTCGAAAACCAGTGCCACGCGGGGGAGCGTCAGCAATTTCTCCCTGAGAATCTGCACGGCCATTTCCATCATGGCGTCGCGCAGCGTAAGCGTGTCGGGAATGCAGGGATACTTGTCCACGGGGACCATGATTTCTTCGATACGCCGTGCATTCATTTTTCCTGCCTCCTACAGGCAATGGATCACCACTCAACCGCCGATCAGTTCCCGCACCTTGGCGATGAAGGAATCCGGGTCGACCGGCTTGTCGATAAACATTTCCGGCCGGATCAGCCCTTCCTCGCGCATCTCGCGGATCTTCTTTCTCAGCGTTTGCCTAAGGCTGTCGTAGGGCTTCTCGGAATCTTCGTCGCTGCGATCGTCCAATTCGTCAAGGATTCCGCTGACGCCGGTCAGCATCAGAATCGGGACGTCCTTGAACTGGTCGTCGTTCTTGAGCTGCTTGAACAGGACAAACCCCGACTTCTTCGGCATCATCACGTCCAGAACGATCAGATCGGGCGAGCTCTGCTTGGCCTTCTGGAGGCCTTCGGAACCGTCGCCGGCGGTAACCGGCTCGTATCCGTGCTCGCTGACCACCACGGAAAGGTACTTCACCGTGTTTTGGTCGTCGTCAACTAAGAGGATCTTTTTGGCCATCAATCGGCTCCCTGTGGTCCTTGGGACCGTCTATCGGAAGAAAAATACGGAACGTGGTGCCCCGGTTGGGCTGCGACTCCACGGAAATATCACCATCGTGTACGTTAATGATTCGGGAGGTCAGCGCCAACCCTAGACCCGTTCCGCGGATTTTCTTGGTGCTGAAGAAGGGGGTGAAGATGTTCTCCCGCGTCTCGTCGTCCATACCGCACCCGTTGTCCCGGATCTCGATCGCGACGAATCCCCCCCCCTCTCGTAAGGAGTTCCTTAATACCACCTCGGGGATTTCGTCGGGGGGGTAGCCCTTCCACTCACAGGCGTCGATGGCGTTGACCAGGATGTCGGTCGCGGCGATGTCGATCAGCTTGGGGTCGCACAGCACGGCCGGCAGTTCGCCGGACGGTTCTTCGTAGCGGAGCGTCACGCCCTGCTCAGCGGCGGCCTGGCGGTTCAGCTCGCAGAGTTTCCCGACCAGTTTATTGAGGTCGACTCGCTGCGGTTCCGGCTTCCACTCCTTGGCGTAGTGCAACATGCTCAGCGAGAGGTCGCTGATCCGCTGGATCCCTTCCTCGACCATTGCCCAACCGTCCTCGATCCGCTGCCGGTTGTTCTTGGTCATTCCATTGCGGACCAGGTAGGCACCGCCCTTCAGGGCATTGAGCATGTTCTTGATCGAATGCTGGATTCCCGTCACCGCCTGGCCGATCGCCGCGAATTTCTGCGACTGGACCAGTTCCTGCTGGAGCTTCTTCTCCCGTGTGATGTTCTTGCTGATCCCGATCGTCCCCATGGGATTGTCTTGGCGGTCGCGCAGGTGCGACAACGTCAGCATCACGTTGCAGACCTGCCCGTCCTTGGTCAGCAGGCGGGTCTCGTAGTTCTGTACGTCACCGACGTCCTTCAACTGCTTGGCGGCGGCGCGGCGTTCCTGGGGATCGACAAACAGGGTTTCGATCTGTTTGCCGATCACCTCGATCCGGTCGAAACCGAGCGCCTGTTCCGCGCCCCGGTTGAAGGTCTCGATGTACCCTTCAGGCGTCACGGTGATAATAATGTCGGTCGAGTTCTCGACCATACCGTTGAGGTACTCCATGGCGCTGCGCAGCTCGGCGCGGTGCGCCCGGATCCGGGCCGTCATCGTGTTGAACGACTCCTCCAGCACCCCGATCTCGTCGTTGCGTTTCCCGTCGAACCGGAAGTCGAGCTGATTGTCGGCAATCTGTTTCGTACCGGCGATCAGCCCACTGATCGGCCTCTCCAGCAAGCGGGTAAACATTAGCCACACGACGACGATTCCCAGCGTCAGCGAAACGAGAGTCGTCACGGCGACCAGCCGCCTTCGGTCGGCGGCCATGGTGTCCATCTTCCGCAGGGAATAGTCGGCCGTGAGGAGCCCCAGAATTGGAGGGTCTTTCGTGTGGGCGTGGCACTCGTGGCTGGAGCAGCGCGGCTCGTTGAGGATCGGTGCCACCACCGAGAGCATCCACTCCCCGTTGAGATTGACCACCTCGTCCTTGATCGCGAGGTCGTCCTTGCGGGGTTTCTGCCCCGATTCGTGGCAGAGGGTGCAGGCCCGGTTGTCGATTGGCAGTTGCTCACCGGTTTCGCCGTCCCGCGAGGCGACCACCATGCCGCGAGCTTCCCCCGGGAGGTGAGAAACCAGCCGGATATCTCGAAAAACCTCGCTGCCCCGCGACATCTCGCCAATCACCTCGCCGATGGCCTTGTTGTTCCGGCTCATCATCTGCTGCCCGATGCCCTTGATGATCGTTTCGGAGTTGAACTTCAGAAACAGCCGAGACGATTTCTGCGAATAGTCGGCGTAGATCTTATTGTAGACGTACCCGGTCACAACGATCGCTACGGTCAGGATCGCCACAACCACGGCGCCGAGCTTCCAGGCAAGTTTTGATTTTACTATCACGCCCGATCCGGCCTCACAAGCAGCGCTTGGGCAAAAGGTAGCACTTCACGTACAAACGGCACAATCTAGCATACCACAAGCGCCAATGTAAATCTTGCCCACGCGGATTTGGAATTGTGGGCCGGGCTTTGAGAGACTGTTCCAAGGATCGCAACCTCTAAGGGGGTTCACTAGCCGAGGGCGGAAGCCCACGGAGGCGTCGCACAGCCCCCCCTAGTCGGGGAGGCAAGGCTGAGAGCTTGTGAATCAATGTGTACGATGGGCCTCCGAGCCCGTCGAAAAGTCGAAATCCCCTGGAATCGACGGGCTCGGAGGCCGATCGTACAGCAGGTTGTTTCCAGATGATTCACAACCTCTGAGCACCGAGGCTTAGGCTACCCGGGCACCGAAAAGGCAAGATCGCCGCGGACGTCAACGGGCACCACCTTGCCGGCTACGCGATATCTGCCTACATTTGCGTTAGCGCTGCCTTTCTCACTCTTCGCTGGAGGCCCCCCGCCAGATGACTGATTCGCCGACCACTACCCCTGCGACCGTCTACCTGGTGGGTGCCGGACCGGGCGATCCGGGCCTGATCACCGTCCGCGCGGTCGAGTGCCTTGCCCGGGCCGACCTGATCCTGTACGACTACCTCTGCAACCCGGCCCTGTTGCGGCACGCTGCCGACTCCGCCGAATCGATCGGCCTGGGTCATCACAGCACGGGCCGGGCGCTGTCGCAGGACGATATCGTCGCCCGAATGATCGAAAGTGCCCGCGCCGGCCGGGTCGTCGTGCGTCTGAAGGGCGGCGATCCGTCGGTATTCGGCCGCGGCGCCGACGAGATCGAGCCGTTGCGGGCCGCCGGCGTCCCCTTTGAGATCGTTCCCGGGATCACCTCCGGGCTGGCCGTGGCCGCCTATTGCGAAATCCCGATCACACATCACGACGACGCGTCGGCCGTGGCGTTGATCGCCGGTCAGGAACGCCGCGCCAAGACCGAATCCCACCTCGACTACGGCGCGTTGGCCCAATTCCCCGGCACGCTCGTCTTCTACATGGGTGTACGCCGGGCCGGCCAATGGAGCCAGGCATTGATCGAGCACGGCAAACCGCCCGAGACGCCCGTGGCCATTGTGCGGTGGTGTACGCGAACCCGGCAGCGGATGGTCCGCTGCACGTTGGGCACGGTCGTCGAGGTCATCAAGCAGCAAGGGCTGCGTCCGCCGTCGCTGTTCGTTGTCGGCAAGGTGGTCGATCGGGCTCCGCAGCTTTCCTGGTTTGCCGCCCGACCGTTATATGGCACGCGCATCTTGGTGGCCGGTGCGCCGACAACTTCCGACAAGCTGCACGAACAGCTCTGTGCCTTGGGGGCAGGCGTGCTTGTCCAGCCGGCCATTCGCATCATCGATCCACCCGACTGGGCACCGCTGGACGCGGCGATCGACCGGCTCGGCGGCTACGATTGGGCCGTCTTCTCCAGCAGCAACGGCGTCGACTACCTGTTTCGTCGGCTCTTCGCTCGCGGCGGCGACGCCCGGCAACTTGGCGGTGTGAAGCTGGCAGCCGTGGGCCCGGCCACCGCCGAGCGGTTGCGGCACTACCACGTGCAAGCCGATCTGGTTCCCGAGCAATTCAACGCCGAATCGCTAGCCCGGGCGTTGGAGGGCGAGGCGGCCGGTCGCCGGTTCCTACTGCCCGGTGCCGACCGCGGCCGGCAAGTGCTCGCCAAATCGCTGAGGGCCGCCGGTGCCGAGGTCGACCGGGTGGTCGCGTACGGCAGCGTCGACGTCGAGACCCCTAGTCCGGAGGTCACCGCGGCATTGGAGTCCGGCGAGATCGGCTGGGTCATCGTCACCAGCCCGGCCACGGCCCGGTCGCTGGCCCATCTCTACGGCGAGGCCCTTTCGTCGGCCCAACTAGCCAGCATCAGCCCGTTGACGTCCGCCGCCCTTCGCGACCTGGGCTACGCCCCGGCCGCGGAAGCGTCACCGCATACCGTGGAGGGGATTGTGGACGCGATTCTTTCAAGGTGACAATATGACTGATGTACTTGGACGAGTATGACCAGAAGTGGTCGGACCTCGACGGGTGGCTGGGGCAAAGCGCAGCGGTGCCCCAGTTGTAAGGGCCCAGGGGCCCCGCGGCGCGTTTCCCCCGCCCCCCACCAC
>JABMRB010001133.1 GCA_013202865.1 Candidatus Nealsoniibacteriota bacterium
CAGGACCCGGCACACGGCCGCGGCAAGGGCCTGCTGCATTGCATCGACGCCACCGGCACCGGCGACGTCACCGGCTCGGCTAAGGTCTGGTCGTACGACGGGCTCGACCGCTCGCTCTCGAACGTAACGATCGCCGACGGGCTGGCCTATTGCCCCGACGTAGCCGGCCGGCTGCACTGCCTCGACGCCGACTCGGGCCAATGCCACTGGGTCCACGAAACCAACGCCGAGACCTGGGGCACACCGCTGGTGGCCGACGGCAAGGTCTACCTGGGCAACCAAAGGGACTTCTGCGTCTTCGCCGCCGGCCGAGAGGCCAAGTTGCTCAGCAAGACCCACCTCGGCTCGGCGATCTACTCCTCAACGATCGTTGCCAACGGCGTGCTCTACGTTGCCTCGCAGAACTACCTCTGGGCCGTTGCTTCTGGTAGGGTGGGTCGAGGAACGAGACCCACGCGTTAACTGTGGATGGAGATGCTCCCGCGTGGGTCTCGTGCCTCGACCCACCCTACGCATCACATGGCTACCGACAACCGAAAGGGCCGCACATGAAACGCAACACCCGCTCCTCGCGGCGCGAGTTCCTCGGCCGCGGCGGCAAGATCGCCGCCGGAACCGCGCTGGCTGCGATGGCCGCCCCGCCGGTCCATGCGGCCGAAAACAACACGATTCGCCTGGCACTGATCGGCTGCGGCGGACGCGGATCCGGGGCCGTGGGCAACGCCATGGAATCGCCCCACGGGCCTGTGAAACTGATCGCCATGGCCGACGTGATCCAGCGCCGTTTGACCGCCTCGCACAAGGCACTCAGCGCACGGTTCGGCTCGCGGATCGACGTCCCGGCCGAGCGACAGTTTATCGGGTTCGACGCCTACCGCAAGGCGATCGATTGCCTCGGCCCGGGCGACGTCGCCATGCTGACCGGCTACGCCGGCTTCCGGCCCGTGCAACTCGAATACGCCGTCGGGCGGGGCGTCAACGTCTTCATGGAGAAATCGTTCGCTACCGATCCACCTGCCGCGCGGCGGGTTATCCGGGCGGGCGAAGCGGCCGATAAGAAGAACCTCAAGATCGCCGCCGGGTTGATGTGCCGCCACAGCGTCAACCGGCAGGAACTGATCAAACGGATCCGCGACGGCGAACTGGGCGACGTGCTGTTGAGCCGTGCCTACCGCATGGGGCCGGTCGGGCCGCTCGGTACCAAACCGCCCGACGAGAGCGAGTTGCTCTGGCAGTTCCGTAACTTCATCCGCTTCTACTGGGTCTCCGGCGGGCTGTTCGCCGAGATGGACATCCACCAGATCGACGAACTTTGCTGGATCCACGACGCCTTGCCCGTCACGGCGCACGGCGTCGGTGGCCGGGCGGCCGACAGCACGGATTGCAGCCAGAACCTCGACTCCTTCTCCGTCGAGTGGACGTTCGCCGACGGATCGAAGGCGACCGACGTCGTCCGCTACCTGCCGCAATGTCACAACGAGTTTGCCACTTACGTCCACGGCACAAAATGTGCAGCCCAGTTCTCCGGCAACATCCACGCCGGCACGGTGCGGATCTACAAGGACCAACGGATCGCACGCGACAACGTCGCCTGGGAAGCGCCCAAGGAACAACACACGGCGTGGCAGGCCGAGTGGGACGTGTTGCTGTCGAACATCCGCAACGACCGCCCGCAGAACGAAGCCGTCCGAGCGGCCGAGTCGAATCTGGCCGACATGATGGGCCGCGCCGCGGTACACTCCGGCAAGGTCGTCACGTGGGACGAGATCACGGCCTCGACCTTCCAATTCTGCCCGGGCATCGATACCATGGACTACGATACGCCGCCGCCGCTGAAGCCCGACGCCGCCGGCCGGTACCCGGTACCCGTGCCGGGGATTTGGTCGGAGGTGTGAGGTGGTTGAGTTATCAGTTGGCAGTTGGCAGTTGGAACTCGTACAAGAATAACTTCCCTATTTGGCTATGAGCAGTGAGCTATGAGCAGTGGGAAAGCCCATGAATCAAAGCTCATTGCTCATTGCTCAAAGCCAACACCCAAGAACTGAATCGGGAA
>JABMRB010001134.1 GCA_013202865.1 Candidatus Nealsoniibacteriota bacterium
CGCTCGACGAGTATCTGACCTACCAATACGTACCTCATCCGCGGACGATCTTCCGCGGCATCGTCAAGCTGCCGCCGGGCCATTGTGCGGTCTATCGCGACGGCTCGCTGGAGGTCCGCCCCTATTGGAAGCCCGATTTCGACGTCGAAGAGGACCGCCCCGCGGCCGACTACGCCGAGGAACTCCGCGAGCGGATGACCCGGTCGGTCGAGTTGCGTCTGCAAAGCGACGTGCCGCTGGGTGCGCTGCTTTCCGGCGGCGTCGATTCGACGATCGTGGTTGGGTTGATGCGGCAGTTGACGGCCGAGCCCGTGCGGACCTTCTCGATCGGGTTTCCCGTGCCGGAGTACGACGAGACGGCCTACGCGCGGATGGCTGCCGAGCGGTTCGGCACGGACCACGAGGAGTTTCAGGTTGAGCCCAGCGCGGTCGAAATCCTGCCGCAGCTCGTCCGCCACTTCGACGAGCCATTTGCCGACAGCTCGGCCGTGCCTACCTGGTACGTGGCCCAGCTTTCGCGACAACACGTGACCGTGGTGCTCAGCGGCGACGGCGGCGACGAGCTGTTTGCCGGCTATCCACGCTACCGGGCCGTGCGGCTGGCCGAACGGTTCGACCGATTGCCGGGAGTGATCCGCCGGATGGCGGCCGGGCGTTTCTGGCAGAAGCTGCCGGCCAGTCCGCGGTTGAAGTCGCGACGGCGGCGGTGGAAGCGGTTCGTCGACGTGTTGGGCGAAACACCGCAGCGCCGCTACCTTGAATGGATCGCGATCTTCGGCGAAGCGCGTCGGGCGGCCTTGTACAGCGACGCGTTCATGGCCACCTTGCCGTCGGCCGATCCGCTGGAGTTCCTGGCCGCGGCCTTCGGTCGTTGCCGCCACCGCGACCCGGTCACCGCCGCCAGCCTGGCCGATCTGGTGACCTACCTGCCTTGCGACCTGATGACCAAGGTCGACGTAGCCACGATGGCGCATGGGCTGGAGTGTCGCCAACCGTTTCTGGACCACCGCGTAGTTGAGTTGGCCGCGCGAATGCCCGGCAAGCTGAAATTCCGCCGCGGCCGGGGCAAACGAATCCTGATGGAGACGTTCGCCGACCTGCTGCCGGAGCCGATCCGGCGGCGGCCGAAGATGGGGTTCGGTGTCCCGCTGGACCACTGGTTTCGCAACGAATTGAAGGATTTCGCCCGGGACGTGTTGCTGGACCGCCGCACGCTTCAGCGGGGTTACTTCGTCGAAGAGACGGTCCGCGGCCTGCTGGACGACCATCAGCAGGGTCGTTTCGATCATAGCATCCGACTATGGTCGCTACTGGTGCTGGAGTTGTGGCACCGGGAATGGGTGGGGTAGGGATTTGGGATTTGGGATTTGGGATTTGGGATTTGGGATTTGGGCGTTTGATGTTCTCTCCCCAATCCCCAATCTTCTCTTCTACCTAAGCGCCCGAACCGTTACAATCAACGACAACTGAGAACGCATCTGGTGGAGAACTCCCCATGAAGGACGTGTTGGCCGTGATCTTGGCGGGTGGGAAAGGGTCGCGGCTGGATCCGCTGACCAGGGATCGGGCGAAACCGGCGGTCCCGTTCGGCGGCGCCTATCGGATCATCGATTTTACGCTCTCGAATTGTCTGAACAGCGGGCTGCGCAAGAATCTCGTGCTGACCCAGTACAAGGCGATGAGTCTCGATCGGCATATCAATCTGGGCTGGCAGGGGTATTTATGCCGGGAACTTGGGGAGTTTATCGACGTTGTGCCGCCCCAGCAGCGGATCGACGAACACTGGTACCAGGGCACGGCCGACGCCGTCTACCAGAATATCTACACGATCGAGAAGGAGCGGCCCACCTACGTGGTCATACTGGCCGGCGACCACATCTACAAGATGGACTATCAGAAGCTGGTCGCGTCCCACGTCGAGTCGGAGGCCGACCTGACGATCGGGGCATTGCGGGTGCCGCTCAAAGCGGCCAGCGAGTTCGGCGTGATGCAGGTCGACGAGGACTCGCGGATCGTGGGGTTCGAGGAGAAGCCGCCGGAACCGAAGCCGATACCGGGCGACCCGCAACACGCACTGGCGTCGATGGGGATCTACGTCTTCACCGCCCGATTCCTCTTCGAGCAGCTTTGTCTCGACGCCACGCGCCGCGGCAGCGGGCACGACTTCGGCCGCGACGTGATCCCGTCGATCATCGACACGCACCGCGTGTTTGGCTATCCGTTTCGCGACGAGAACCGCAAGGGCGACTCCTACTGGCGAGACGTGGGTACGCTGGACGCCTACTACGAAGCCAACATGGATCTGATCTCCGTCGACCCGCAGTTGGACATGTACTCCAGCCATTGGCCGATCCGCACGTATCACCCCAACTATCCGCCGCCCAAGTTCGTTTTTGGTAGCGAGGGGCCGGACGCGCGGCGCGGGCACGCGCTGGACAGTATCGTCTGCCTCGGTTCGATTGTCTCCGGCGGCCAGGTCGAGGGATCGATCATCGGGCCGAACTCGCGAATCAACAGCTACTCACTGGTGCAGGATTCGATCCTCTTCGACGGGGTCGATGTGGGCCGGCACTCGAAGATCCGCCGCGCGATCATCGACAAGGACGTCCATATTCCACCCGAGACCCAGATCGGCTACGACGCCGACTTGGACCGCCGCCGAGGTTTCACGATCACCGAAAAGAACGTAACCGTGATTGCCAAGACCGACAGCGTGGAACATTTTCTCGGCAAGGCGTCGTCGTAGGGGGGAGGGTAGCGAGCCGCGGGGCTTGCCCCCGCGCAACCTGCGGTGCGAAGCCGCAAGCGGCAACACAGGACTATGACCATGGACAACGCCGAACTACACGTCGTAACCGGGGCTTTCGGATACACGGGCGGGTACATCGCGCGGCGGCTGCTCGAGGCGGGGCACCGCGTGCGGACGCTAACCGGGTCGGCCGGACGCAACAGCCCGTTGGGCGAGCAGATCGAGGCCCGGCCCTTCACGTTCGACGATCCGGCGCGGCTGGCCGAGTCGCTCGCCGGGGCCAAGGTCCTCTACAACACGTATTGGGTGCGGTTCAATCGCCCGCAGTTCACCCACGCCGAGGCGGTCGCCAACACGCGGACCCTGTTCGAGGCCGCCCGGCAAGCCGGCGTCGAGCGGGTCGTCCACGTCAGCATCACCAATCCGTCGGAGGACTCCGAACTGGAATACTTTCGCGGCAAGGCACAACTGGAACGGGCCCTGATCGAATCGGGGCTCTCTTACGCCATCCTGCGGCCGGCGGTGCTCTTCGGCGGGCAAGACATCCTGATCAACAATATCGCCTGGAGCCTGCGGCGGTTTCCCGTGTTTCCGGTCTTCGGCAAGGGGGAGTATCGCCTGCGGCCGATCCACGTCGACGACATGGCCGCACTGGCGGTGGAGCAAGGACAACGGCGAGATTACTGCACGATCGACGCCGTCGGCCCGGAAACGTTCAGCTATCGAGAGCTGGTCAAGGCGATCGCAACGATCATCGGCAAGCGGCGTTGGGTCGTCGGTGCGCCGCCGACGGTCGCGTATGTTGGCGGCGCGATCCTCGGATGGCTGCTGGGCGACGTGATGATTACACGCGACGAGGTCAAAGGGCTATCGGCCGATCTGTTGTACGTCGATTCGCCACCGGCCGGCGAGACGCGGCTGACCGATTGGGCTCGAGAGCACGCCGACGAGCTCGGCCGCCGCTACGCCAACGAACTGGCCCGGCGACGGGATCGGACCGCGGCGTATGAGGATTTGTAGTTTCGCGGGCAGCCGGAGCATAAAGCCGCGACCGTTGGTCGCGCCGAAGTTGGTCACGCCGAAGTTGGTCACGCCGAAGTTGGTCGCGCCGAAGCAACCGTTCCGCACTACTTCTCCCAGGCACTTGTTCGCGACCACCGGTCGCGGCTTTGTGTTGTCAGCACACATTAGACGACACTTGGCGACGGTGATCGAACCGACAGGGCCGGAATAACGTATCAGTATGGTGAAACCACCTCATGGGGAAACCGACACGTGCTCCACCGATTGACCCTGTTTCTCGTACTCGTCGCGGTCTTCATCGCGCAGGCACCCGTCGCCGGAGCGGCCGAAGCGAAGAGAAAGACCTTCACATTCGCCACGTTCAACATCAACTGGGGTAATCCGAACTTGAAAGAGATCGCGCAGGTCATCCGCCAGTCGCAGGCCGATCTGGTGGCGTTGCAGGAAACCAACGCGGCTTCGGAGCGGTTTCTGCGGGCACAACTTGGCCGGCAGTATCGATACGCCAAGTTCCTCCGCCCTACCGACCGCTACGGGGCCGGCGGGTTCGGGTTTCTCTCGAAAGTGCCGTTGAAGAACTTCTCCTACTTGAAGGCGAAGGACGGGCTGTTTGGCACGTGGCTATGCGAAATCGAGCCGCTGGGCCACCCGGTGCAGGTGGTCAACGTTCACTTGCAGCCGTTCTACCCGCTGCAAGGCGACGGGCTGGGCAAGGCGATGCAGATGATCGGCCGGGTTGAGGCCGTCCACGTCAAGGAGATCGAACGGATCGCCGAGCAGTTCTCCAAGACGATGCCCGTGGTTGTGCTGGGCGACTTCAACAGCCCCTCGATGCTCACCACGCCGCGGTTCATGGCCAAGCAGGGCTTCGTCGACACGTTTGCCGCGGTCACCGACAACGCCGATGGGCATCCGACCTGGCAGTGGCGATTCACGGATCGGACGTTGTCGTTCCGGTTGGACTACATCTTTTACCGGGGCGACTTCAAGACGGTCGCCAGCCGGATCGTCCGCACGGAGGCCTCGGACCACGGCCTGGTGCTCAGCAAGTTGGAGTCGGTCGTGGCTGCGGCGAAGGCGGAAGACCCGCCGCAGGCTGCCGTTCGTCCCGGTGATTGATAGACAGTTGGACGGTCATCCAATATCCTCCAGCGGACGACGAATACACATTCGGGGCGTCTTTGGGAGAGAGTCGTTATGTCGTGGAATGAACTGCTGAAGCCTGAGACTATCGTTTTTGTGACCGGCGGCTTGGCCATAGTCATCTTCGGGAGCGTCGCCATCATCAAGGCAATGGCGCGTCACCGGGAGCGGATGGCCATGATCGAACGGGGCATGCACCCGGACCATCCGCCGGACGAAGAATTCGCGGAGCACGATCCGCCGGACGGACTCTAGCCGGACGGTCTCGGACTACGAACCCTTGAGCTTGGCCAGTTCGGCTTCGGCGGCGGCGATCTCATCTTCGAGGTTCTTTAGTTCGTCCGGGTCGTCCATTTGCTGCTTCGAGCCGGCAAACTGCGCCCGGAGCTTCTGCAAGCGTTGGTTGAGCGTTTGGATTCGCTTCTTGGCTTTCTTGTCCATCGTCGGTTTTCCTTAACGTATACGTCTTGTCCACTCCCCCCTCCCCACTATCCACGATCCACTATCCACATCTTCCCCCCCCGCCGGCCAGC
>JABMRB010001135.1 GCA_013202865.1 Candidatus Nealsoniibacteriota bacterium
GTTCCTCCACAGCGTCGAGTCGTCCCTGCCGGCCGAGCAGCAGAAGGTCATCCGCATGCTGCACGATCCGGACCAGGTATTCAAGGACAGAAAAATCCTCCTTGTGGACGATGACATGCGCAATACCTATGCACTATCGAAGGTCCTGCAAAAGTCGGGCTTGAACGTGGTGATGGCCGACAACGGCAAACTGGCCCTGGAAAAGCTCGAAGCGGAGAAAGACGTCGAATTGGTCGTGATGGACATCATGATGCCGATGATGGACGGCTACGAGGCAATGCGGGCAATTCGCGCCCAGAAACGCTTCGAGAAACTCCCGATCATCGCGCTGACCGCCAAGGCGATGCCGGAAGACCGGGCCAAGTGCCTCGAAGCCGGGGCGAACGACTACTTGACCAAGCCGGTGGACGTGGAGGATTTGTTGTCGCTGATGAGGGTATGGCTCTTCCAACACGAGCATGCTGCCGTATGACCGGAATGCCCGCCAAAGACGTCGAGCAAGTTGAAACGGAGATTCTTCTCGAAGGGATCTTCCGCCGCTGGGGATACGACTTTCGTCATTACGCTCGCGCTTCGTTGAAGCGCAGGCTGCAGCACCGCCTTGCGCTCTCGGGGCTAAACCATCTATCCGAAATGCTGCCCAAGATTCTCCACGAGGAGGAGTTCTTCAATCTGCTGTTGAAAGACCTGTCGGTCACCGTGACCGAGATGTTCCGCGACCCGCATTTCTACGTCGCGTTGCGTGAACAAGTCGTCCCGGTTCTGAGGACCTATCCCTTCATCAAAGTCTGGCACGCCGGCTGTGCAACCGGCGAGGAAGTCTATTCCACGGCCATTCTGCTCAACGAGGAGGGCCTCTACGACAGAACCCAGTTCTATGCCACGGATTACAACAACCAGTCGCTCGAAATTGCCCGTCAGGGCATGTACCCGCTCGACAATATTCGAGCATACACGGCCAACTACCACGCCGCGGGGGGCAAGGCCTCGTTCTCGGACTACTACCACGCCAAGTACGGATCCGCCAAGCTGAACGAGGCCTTGAAAGAGAACGTCACCTTCGCCCATCATAATCTCGTTACCGACGGCGCCTTCGGCGAAATGAACCTGATCGTCTGCCGAAACGTCATGATCTACTTCGACGGCACCCTGCAAGACCGGGCCTTGTCTCTGTTCTGCGACAGCCTGTGCCATCGGGGATACCTTTGCCTGGGAACGAAAGAGACGATCGACTTCTCGGCGGTGAGCGATCGATTTGAAGCCGTGGCCGGCAAGGAACGCATTTTCCGAATGGTCGCGCACGCAGCCTCGCACGTGGCGGGAGGATGCACGCCATGACGCAGAACTACAAGGCCGTGGTCGTCGGCGTATCGGCAGGCGGACTGGAAGCCCTCTGCAACCTCATTCCCAGCCTGCCCGAAGGTTTTCCGGTGCCGGTTGTCGTCGTTCAACACAGGCGGGCGAATACGGACGACTTTCTGTCTGCCCACCTGCACGAGCAAAGCCAGCTACGAGTGAAAGAGGCGGATGACAAAGAGCTCGTCCGGCCCGGCACGGTCTATCTGGCTCCGGGAGGCTATCACCTCTTGATGGAACGAGATGGAACGTTCGCTCTTTCGTTGGACGAACGAGTAAACCACAGCCGGCCCTCCGTCGACGTGCTCTTCGACAGTGCAGCGGACGCGTACCGAGACAAGCTGATCGGCGTCGTTCTGACCGGAAGCAACTCCGATGGCAGCCGGGGCCTGAAACACATCAAGCAGTGCGGCGGGTTGGCTGTTGTCCAAGATCCGGCTCGTGCAGAGGCGGACTGCATGCCGCGTGAAGCGATCAAAGCAACGCCGGTGGATCGGATCCTTGCACTCGAGGACATCGCACCGTTCCTCGTGCAGTGTTGCCCGGTAGACGAGACTCTCAATAATTATGCCTTGGCGACAGACGGGTAGCGATATGACTTCGGAGAGAGCAGCCGACAACAACCGCAGCAAGATTCTGGTCGTCGACGACAGACCGGAGAATCTGCTGGCGGTCGAGAAGGCGCTGAAGCACGTCGACGTGGAGATCATCAATGCACGCTCCGGCAATGAAGCCCTCGCCCTGATGCTCCGCCACGAACTCGCCCTGGTCCTGCTGGACGTGCAAATGCCCGAGATGGACGGATTTGAAGTGGCAACGCTCATGCGCGATAGCGACGTCACCAAGCATATCCCGATCATTTTCGTGACCGCCATCAGCAAAGATGAAGCGTACGTGTTCCGGGGCTACGAGACGGGGGCCGTGGACTACCTCTTCAAGCCTCTGAATCCGGACATCCTGCAAGCAAAGGTTCGAGTGTTTTTGGAAATGTATCGCCAGAAGCGGGAATTGGAGATTGCCAGACGCGACGCCGACGCCGCGAATCTGGCCAAGAGCGAGTTCCTGGCCAACATGA
>JABMRB010001136.1 GCA_013202865.1 Candidatus Nealsoniibacteriota bacterium
ATCCTCTCCCGATATCTCGACCCTCAAGTGCTCAGCCGGATCGCCGGACGGCGGATCGAGCCGCGCGGACTGGTGATCGGCAATCTGGCCGGTGCGCATAAGTCGCCGCTGTCCGGATTTGCCGTCGAATTCGCCGGCCACCGCGAATACGTACCCGGCGACGATCCGAAGCACATCGACTGGCGGGTCTACTACAAGCGCCAGCGTTACTTCATCAAACAATACGAGATGGAGACCAATCTGGTCTGCCACTTCATTCTCGACACGAGCGCGTCGATGCGCTACGGCGAAGAGGCCCAGCAGAAGCTCCGTTACGCCTCCCAAATGATCGCCGCGTTGGGCTACGCCGTCATCCGCCAGAGCGACAAGGTCTCGCTGGCTACGTTCGACGAACGGGTGCTCGCCGTGGTGCCGCCGAGCAACGCCATGCCGCAGATCATCCGCATGACCAATCTGCTCGAACAGAGCGAGCCGGTCAACAAGACGTCGATGGCCGACTGCCTTACGGAGCTGGTCGGGCGGATGCGTCGCCGCGAGATCGTGATGATCTTCAGCGACTTCTTCACCGATCCGGACGCACTCGAATCGGCCTTGCAGCAGATGCGTTACAACCGCCACGAGGTCGTGCTATTGCAAATCATGCACCACGACGAGCTTGCGTTCGAGTTCGACGACATGACCAAGTTCGTCGGTCTGGAGATCCCCGACGAGCTCTTGGCCCAGCCCGGCCGGATCCGCCGCGCCTATCTCCGCGCCATGCGCGGTTTCAACGACAAGCTGGAAGACCTCTGCCAGCGCAACCGCATCGAGCGCGTGCTGGTCGACACCTCCCGCGACATGGGCGAAGTGCTCGTCGATTATCTCAACAAGCGCAGCCGGTTGAATCGAGGGCGGTAGTCAGTTCAGCATACCCGGGCCGACCCCGGGCGTGCTGATCCAGGCGATGCCGCCGATGTAGATGCTGAACGTGAGAATCGCCAGCATAATCAGGCAGACCATCCGCTCGGTGCCTTCGGCGATCCAGCTTACGGCCAGCAACCCGATCGCCAGGATCACCGTGGAAAACACGAAGAACACCTCGCGCCAATAGCCGCTAATGCGGTTGTCCACGGCCGCGTCGCGGGCGTCGATGTCCAAGTCGCGCCACTTGCCCTCCTCCAGTTTCTGCTGGGCCTTCTGCTGCTCGCCGGTCAGGTTGGAGAGATCCTCCCGTAGCTTGGCGATATTCTTGGAATCCTCAGAAGTCGGTTCGTCCTTGTCCTGGATTGCCTTGATCTGGTTGTCCAGTTTGGTGCGATCCGAGTCGCATCCGTCCTTGAACTCGGTCCGCACCTTCGATGCGATTGCCTGTGCCCGGCCGACGCCCCGGTTGCCGATCGAATCGCATCCGCGCGACAGCAGCACGAGGATCAGACCGACGGCCAGCATGGGCCGCCCGACCATGCCGGCCAGCGACTTCGAGTCGAACGCCCCCATCGAGAACCCGCCACGGCGCGGCGCGGCACCCGTGTCGATCTTGGGCGCTTCGTCCGGCGCCTGGTTGCTTAGGTCGGGTACCGTGAACGACGTATTGCACGTCGGGCATTGAATCTGCTGATTAAAATGGGCCTCCGTCACGCGGAGTCGGTGGCCGTTGGGACAGTCGGCTTCGTATTGCATCGCTCAGTTTCCTCACAAAATGGGACCAACGCGGGCTTATTGCCCCCTCCGGAAGGACTACGGCGAAACGTAGCACATCACCAGTGCGTTGGCAAGCCCGTCGTCTTTTCACTGCGACGACAAGAGCGATGACGACAAGAAATGAAAGAAGGAGGCCGTCGTGTCGGACGAACCTCCTTGCAATGCTGCGGCGGTAACAACCGTCCCGGCAAAGCGGGGCGGATGCCGAGCGGAGCGCCGGACAATTACAGCTCGCACCACCGGAACATGTTCTGGATCATGTTCTGAAGCCGCGTCATCAAACCATCCTCGGGCACGGGTTGCCCATCTTGATCCCGATCCCGATCCCGATCGCACTGTTGGATTTGCGGGCAGTCATCGTTGTTCGGACCATCGCCAGTACAATCCGGCTCGCAGGTCTGATCCTGGGTCCGGAGACGGACGCAGTCACGTGCCAACGCATCGCCGGCGATCAGACTCCCCAAAGCGACCAGCACCAAAACAATCATCAACTTCTTCATCGAACTTCCTCCAGGTGAACAAAGTGGCAGTTGAACAAATCATTCCCTTATTCTAGCGG
This sequence comes from Candidatus Nealsoniibacteriota bacterium, assembly GCA_013202865.1. Classification (GTDB taxonomy): domain Bacteria; phylum Planctomycetota; class Planctomycetia; order Pirellulales; family Thermoguttaceae; genus JABMRB01. Next base: position 2,240 of record JABMRB010001136.1, read on the forward strand.
CATTGTCGATTCCGTCAACGGATTTGTGGCCACTCAAGAGATAAACTTCCAAAGCTTTTCGGCAGCCGGGATTGCAGGAACGCAATCCACCTCCAACGCGGCAAGAACTTGCCGCGTTGGTGTGCAATAATTGCGCACCTGTGTCTTTTCGTTTGGTGTGCAATAATTGCGCACCGTACGCACGCGTCTTCTCGTTCGGGAGTATTCACCGTGTTGACGCAAGCGTCAGATACGTCTTCTTCGGCTCGCTACTACCGGGTATCCGGAAACGGCGGCAATACCGCGTCGCTTTCCAACGCCAACGGATCGTACCCTTCGATCGAAAAGGGCGACATCCGCCAGTAGTCGGCGACCGCGTCGTAATAAGGCTCGGTGATCGCCTGCTTGATCGTCGTCGCGTCGGCCTGCGCAGGATCGTACGTCACCCGCACGTCGGCAACCTCCGGATCGGGCCAGGCCTCCACTTTGAAGTAGCCCGGAATTTCGAAGATGTCGTCTCGCTCCAGGAAGTAGAGCAGCAGGTTGGCCCGGCCGCGGCAACGGACGTCCCCAATTCTCAACTCGACGGCGGCGACTTGCTCCGGCGGCGTGCCGTGGGTGCGTACGTAGGAGGGGATCGGAAAGACATAAGACGCGGCCGTGGCACCGGCGAGACACGCCAGCACCACCGCGATCAAGCCGGCCTGCGACCATCGCAATCCCCAGCCGCGCGACGGCCCCCAGGAAATGGCACCGGCGTCGGATTGCGGGCAAGCGTCGATGCAACTCATGCACGACGTGCAGCGGGCAACGTCGACCGAGGCCAGCCGGTCAACGGGAATCGCCATGGGGCACTTCTTGGCACACGCGGTGCAATCGCGGCAAACCTCCTCGTTGCGACGCACCCGGGTCAGGGCGAATCGTGAGACCGGATTCAGCACGGCCGCAAACGGGCAGAACCACCGGCAGAACGGCAACATGATCACCAGCGACGCCACGACAATCACGCCGGAGACGACGTAGGCCCAGTAGGTGATATCCTCGCCATGCCGCCCGATCAAGGCGTAGCACGGATCGAACCCGCGAAAGATCAACTCGCCTGCCCGCCACGTCAGCCAGAGAACGATTACCAACAGGACGTATTTCAACAAGGACAACCCGCGGTCCGTCGCATGGGACACTCGCACGTCCCGCATCCGCAGTCGTCGTCCCAGCGCGTGAAGCCACTCGGAGATCGTGCCGATCGGGCAAACGTATCCGCAGAATGCCCGGCGCAGGAGCAAGGTCATCAGCAGAACGCCGCCGAGGAGGAAGAAGTTCGACGTGCCGAGCGAACAGAGCATATCACCATCGGTGGCGTAAGTGTAGAGGGCCTCCACACCGCCGAAGGGGCACCAGCGCTCGCAGTTGGCCTTCAGCGCAAACACGCCGATTAAGACCAGCGCCAGAAAGCCGAACTGGATCGCTTGTCTGGTTCGCTTCATCGCAGTGCCGATCAGTTACCCTGGCTCGACGGGCACTTGCCGCGCATCGGGCATCCCGCGCAACTGCTGCCGCCGCTGCACTTCGACTCGGCGATCTTCGACTTGGTCTCGAGCACCTTGGCAAAGGCGGCCGTCGACGCCAACGCGGCAAACTCCCGGCTCTTACGGGCGTGATTCTTGAAGTCCTCCAACCGGCTGGGGGCAATCGACTCGAAGGTCCGTTTCAACAGTCCGAGGGCCTCGTCCGTGTTGTCGATCTCACCGTGCAGACGCGCAACGCTGTAGAGCGTTCCCGGGCCGGCCTTGTCGGACAATTTGATCGCCTCGGCAAGTTGCCGGGCTTCTTCCACTTTTCCATTTCGCGCCAGTGCCACCCCGAGCAGCGCGCGGGCGGCGGTCGTGGCCTTGCCGGCGTCAAGCGCTTCGAGCACGGCCGAAGCCTCGGCGTTGAGGTCCATCGCCAGTTGGGTCTCGGCCAGCGTGACGGCCGAAGCGGTCGTGTCGAGCCGGGCGTGAACCCTCTTGTCCAGCGGCAGGGCTTCGGAGTAGATGCCGTTGCTGATGTAGAAGGAGTGCAGACTTTGGGCCGTCCGCTGCCAATACGCCGAGTTCCGCTCGGTGTCCAAGCGTTTCCGCAAAGCGATCACCTGGCGAACCAACGAGTAGTGTTGATAGTATTCCGGCGTGGACCGGTCGGCGCGTGCCGCGGCGGCAAAGGCCTTCATGGCGCCGTTGAAGTCGGCTTTGGCCAGCAGCACCTCGCCGTTGTCATAAGCCTCCCGGGCCGACTCGGCTAGAACGGCCGACGGGTGCGTCATAACGGCCGCCACCAGAACGGCGATCCATACGATACTGCACTTCTTCATCGTTTTTCTCCTTTTGCGGACGGAAATATCACTCGAACGATCACTTTATCGCCAATATATCGGCGAACCTACAGGAATTCCAGCCCTTCCCCGGCCGGGAGCCACACTGCGCAAATATTTCACACCCCAACGGGCCGCAAGCATGCCGTGTGTCGTCGCATTCATGCGGTTCGGGCAATCCAAACCCGACGAATCGGGGCGCTACAAGTCTCGGGAGACTCGACGGCCTAGAGAGGGCAACTCCGGTGCCAATAGGCCGAATAAGAAACGGATTATTCGCGGTCCGCCTCAATGGCCCGGAGCTTGTAGATCAACGCGCGGCGACTGATCCCGAGCTTCGCGGCCGTGTGCGTGCGGTTGTTGCCGCACTCTTCGAGCGTGGCCAGGATGGTTGCTCGTTCGACCTGCGAAAGGCGACCACGGTCGGCGTCGCGCTGGTTGAAACCGGCCGCCAGAGCGGCGATCTTTGGCGGCAGGTGCTCCGGCATGATGACGTCGCCGCGGCACAACAAACAGGCGCGCTGTACTGCGTTGCGAAGCTGGCGGACGTTACCCGGCCACGAATAGGCCAGCAAGCTTTGTACTGCTTGCGGAGAAAGCCGCACCGGCCCCCCGGCAAACTCCGCCCCGAATCGTCGAGCGAGCGGAAGCACGTCTTCGCGGCGCTGGCGCAGCGGCGATACCGTCAGTTCCACCACGTTGATCCGGTAGTAGAGGTCGTCGCGGAACGTGCCTTCACGGACGGCCTCTTCCAGGTTTCGATTCGTTGCCGCCACCAGACGTGTCTCGACCGCAATCGGCGCATCGCCTCCCACCGGTGTGATCTGGCCCGTTTCCAACGCCCGCAGCAGTTTCGGCTGCAAGTGCATCGGCAACTCGCCGATTTCGTCCAGGAAAAGCGTCCCGCCGTCGGCCGCCCGGAAGAAACCTTGTCGGGCGTCGGAGGCTCCGGTGAAGGCCCCCTTGGTATGGCCGAACAGTTCGCTCTCAATGAGCGATTCGGGCAGGCCCGCAC
>JABMRB010001137.1 GCA_013202865.1 Candidatus Nealsoniibacteriota bacterium
GCGGCTGGATCACCTCCTTTCTAAGGATTATCATACCGAAAACGTGGCGACACGTTTAGGTAAGATATGGAGCCGGTCCTTCAATCGGACATTGAGGTCACACACTACCAAACAAAAGCAAACCAAGGCCCGGCCGGATATTTTCCGGCCGGGCTATTTTTATGGCTCTTGTCCGCTCGCCGACAAGTACCGGTGCCCCACTATATTCCCGGAAGAACCTGAAAAAACAATTTCAGCCTCTTTCTGCCACAACGCAACTGGCCATGGCAGACTTTGCCTTCTTGCCCCGCTCGACCCAGCCTGCGGGTCATTGGCTAAGTGCGATTTGCCACCGCATGGCGAACCGTTCTCAAACCCGCCCGCTCAATTCTTCTTCTTCGGTTTACAGCAGCCGGGCGATCCCTTGGCCAGACCGCACTTGCCACACTTCTCGGCGTCCCTTGCACAGCAGACGTCCGAACCCTTGACTTGGCCGCACTTCGTGCAAAGCGAGGCCTTGGTTTCCTTGCCGATCTTGCAGCAGCCGGGCGATCCCTTGGCCAGGTCGCACTTACCGCACTTCTTGGCGTCCTTCGCACAACAGACGTCGGCACCCTTGACTTGTCCGCACTTCGTGCAGAGTGCGACGTCGGTTCCTTTCTTGATCTTGCAACAGCCGGGCGACCCCTTGGCCAGGTCGCACTTGCCGCAAGTCTTCGCGTCCTTGGCGCAACAGGCCTTGCTACCCTTGATTTGCCCGCAGCCACCGCAAAGTGCGACGGCGCTTTTCTTGGCCGCATCGCACTTGCCGCAACTCTTGGCCTCGCCCTTGGCCGCGTCGCATTGCACGCCGGCCTTCGCGTCTTTGGCGCAACAGGCCTCAGAGTTTCCGGCCTGTTTGCAGCAGCCAGTCGCGGCGGGACAGGCCGGTGCCGATGCACCGTCGCCGCCGTCGCCCGATTTGGCCTCCAAACCCCGGTACGCTAGTGCCGTCACCACGAGCAGCACCGTCAACGTAAGCAACCATTTCGTCTTGTTCATCGGATTCCTCCTGATGGGAAAAAAGACGGACTGTCCGGCCCGGAAACCAAACCGCAGACATCTACGCCGGCGACGGGCCTATTTCTGCCAATAAGTATAGACAAAAACAAGGCTTAGCATATCCCGATTGACGTAAACGGTTACCTGCCAGCGGGTTACGGCCGAGGCGGAGAACTGGCCACCTTGTGGAAACGCGATCCCATGGTGGCCGAAACCAAAGGAGGCTTGGGGAGTGGACTTCGAGGTAAGGTTTGGAAGCAAGATGCTGAACCCTGAACCCTGAACCCTGCCGCCTACCCCCTCTAATGTGGCGGATGACACTTCACGCAGGAGGATTTCTCTGCGGCGGTGGCCTCTTTCATCTTGCCGTGTGTGTCTGCTTTGAAGTCCTTGACGACGTTCGGGTCCAGGCCGGCTCGTTTCATCATCTTTGCATCGGCGTGACACACCGCACATCGCCGGACGATCGTCTTGTTGCTCATCGGCTCCGAGCCCGCGCCGTGGGCGTAATGGCAGTCGGTGCAGGTCGGCGCGTCGCGATTGTCCTTGACCACCGCCCGGCCGTGCTTGGTGTCGAGATACTTGTTCCAATCGATCGTCGGGGTCTTCTTTTCCTTAGGCGGTTTTTGCCCGTGGCACGATGCGCAGAACTTGGCGATCTCCAGCGAGGCGTGCTTCACTCGCCACTCGAAACCGTTTTCCTCTTCGATCCATCGTCGCCACACCCGGTCGGGCAGTGTGCCGATCTCGTCCATCTCGACATGCGGCTTCGACGGGCCGTGGCAGACCGTGCAATGGAAATCGTCGGCGATATGTTTATCGCCCTCAAGCAGACCCGCGACCTCTTCGTGACACTCGATACACTCTTTAGCCTGCTCGGCCGACTTAGCAATCCGCGCCGGCGGGTCGGGCAGTTTCACCACGGGTTTCGCTACCGGTTCCTCGACCGCCGCCGCTGCGATCAGCAAACCGATGGGCACGATCAGGCACGCAACTCTCACAAATTTCATCGCAGTATTCTCCCGCCGCTCGCGGCTTCGCAACTTTCCACCCCACGACTCATCGCGGTTGTTTCTCACGGCAAATATACAATTCCCCCCCTGCACAACGCAAGCAACAACGCCCCTTGCACGGGGCACAAGCACGCTGATCTGGTCACGAAGTAGTGCGAATGATACACTAATGGGCAACCCATTCTCGATCTTCCGATGGTACTGCAATGAGCGATTCGGCCCCATCGACATCCAAGCGGTCGTGGTATCGCCTGACGCCGGCCCGATTCCTGGTTGGAATCCTGCTGGCCGCCCTCATGCTTCTATTGGCCCACCGGTTTGACGTTTGCCCGGCGCTCCTTGGCGGCTGGAGCGTCCTGTTTGCGGTCGCACTCGTGGTTCTCGGCACGCTGGTAGTGTTGCTCTGGTACGCCGCCAGCCAGCTTCTGGGGCTGCGATTTCAACGTGGCGTGCGAATGCTGCTGCTGTGGTTGCGCGCGCCGCTGCTGTGGCTGTGGCATTGCCTGACGCCGGCCCGGTTCCTGATTGTAATCCTGTTGGCCGCCCACGTGCTTCTCTTGGCTGGCCAGCTTGGCATTTGCCCGTGGCTTGACGGCGGTTGGAACGTCGTATGTGCAGTCGCACTGGTCGCCCTTGGCATGCTGCTGGGATTGCTGTGGTACGCCGCCAGCTTACTGTTCGGGCTGCGGTTTCAGTTCGGTGTCCGAACGCTACTGCTTCTGATTCTCGTGGTTGCGATTGTGTGCAGTTGGTTTGCCGTGAGGATGAACTACGCTCACCGGCAGCGCGAGGCGGTTGCGGCGGTTGAGCCCGCAGGCGGATCGGTCTACTACGGCGGCTCGGCGCCTGGCATTATTACAGAACTACCCGGGCCGGCATGGTTGCGTCGGCTGGTCGGCCCGGACTTCCTGGCAGACGTTGTGAGCGTCGGGTTTCAGACGGACTCCTCGCAAAAGGCCTCCCCAGAAGTCGATGACGATTGGCTCGACCGACATATCGACGGGCTTGTTCACGTCCGATGGTTGTATCTGGGGGGAACCGAAGTCGGCGACGCCGGTGTTGGATTCCTTGGCAAGTTGACGGACCTGAAGGTACTGGCGTTGCATGACACTCAGGTTACCGATGCCGGGGCGAAGTATATCGGGACGCTGAGGGAGCTGCGGGGGTTAGGGATTGCCGACACGCGCATCACCGACGCCGGGCTGGCCCACCTTGCCGGATTGACAAGCCTCCTGGAATTGGACTTGGCCGGCACCCAGGTCACCGACGCGGGGCTTGCACATCTTAAGGGACTAAGGGAACTCAGACACCTTGACCTCAGCGGCACTCGGGTGACCGGTAAGGGGTTGAGGCATCTCAGAGGATGTACCAACCTCAGAAGGTTGTCTTGGCGTGATAGTGAGACCACCGATGCCGGACTGGAGCATCTCCAAATCCTCACCCACCTCCAAGAGCTGGATCTGACCGACACCCGAATTACAGATGCCGGGCTCGAGCACATCAAGGTACTGAGCTTTCTCGAATCGTTGAACCTCGGCAACACGGCGGTAAGCGACGCGGGGCTGGAACACCTCAAAGGGATGTCGAGTCTGAAACTCCTCAATCTCGACAACACGCAAGTCGCCGGAACGGGCTTGAGGCACCTCGAAGGATCGCCCGAACTCCATGAGCTATCGCTTGATGGCTCACAACTCAATGATGCCGGGCTCGAGCATCTAAAGGGGCTGAGCAAGCTCGGCTCGTTGTGCCTCGACAACACGGCGGTAAGCGATGCCGGGCTGGAACACCTCAAGGGAATGTCGTCTCTCCGCTCCATCAGCCTTGCCCGCACGCAGGTCACCGGAACGGGCCTGAAGCACCTCAAGGGGCTGCCCGAACTCACTAAGCTATCGCTCGACAACTCGCAAGTCAACGATGCCGGGCTCGAGAGCCTCAAGGCCTTGACGAACCTCGCGCATGTGAGTCTCAGTGGCACCCAAATCACCGATGCGGGCCTGAAGCACCTGGGGAGAATGATGAGGCTCTACAGTGTGAATCTCAGTGGCACCCAAATCACCGACGCGGGAATGAAGCACCTGGGGAAAATGACGAATCTCTCTAGGTTGAATCTCACAGAGACCGCGGTGAGCGCTAAGGGCGTCGAGAAACTCCGGAAAACACTGCCAAACTGCGGAATCGAGCACTAGCCGACAACCGGGCAGGCTAGCACGCCATGGCTACCGCCGTTCCACGGGACCCCACCGGCCCCCGCTGCCGTCGGCACCGTGTTGCCGCCCCAAGAAAGGGAGCAGCCACCGTCGGCAATGCGAATCACCCCTGCCATACCGGTCGTCGACGGAGCCAGTCCCCCTTTTCGGGCTCCCGCATTTACAGTTCGGGTACGGATGATACACTAACGGACATACCATTCGCGATCTCCCCATGGTACGGCCATGAGCGATTCGGCCCCGTCGAAACCCAAGCGACGATGGTATCGGCTTACGCCGGATCGGTTCCTGGTTGGAATGCTGCTGGGCGTGTTTCTTCTTCTCTTGGCCGCCCGGTTTGACGTTTGGGGCCTGAGTTTCGGCGGCGGCTGGAACGTTGTGTTTGCGATCGGTTTGGTCGTTGTTGGCGTGCTGGTGGGTTTGCTGTGGTACGCCATCAGCCTGCTTCTGGGGCTGCGATTTCAATTTGGCGTCCGCACGCTGCTGCTGTTGACTCTCGTGGTTGCGATCGTGTGCAGTTGGTTTGCAGTCAGGATGAATTACGCCGGGCGGCAGCGCGCAGCGGTCGTGGCGGTTGAGGTCGCAGGCGGCTCGATCCGATACCACGACATTCGAAACCACAACTACAGCGGCGACGGCGAGGTCAATGGCGATGAAGAACTGCCCGGGCCTGCGTGGTTGCACCGTCTGGTCGGCACAGACTTCTTGGCGGATGTCGTGTGGCTCGACTCTCAGGCGATCTTCTCCCAAGAAGCCCCCCCGAAAGTCGATGACAATTGGCTCGATCTACACGTCGACGGACTCATTTACGTCCAAGTGATGGACCTGTCGGGAACGGCAATTAGTAACACGGGTGTCGAACTCCTTGGGAAGCTGACAGACCTGGAGCGACTGGCGTTGATCGACACTCAGGTTACCGACGTCGGAGCGGAGCATCTCAAGAAGCTGCGGAATCTCCAACAGTTGGTGGTTGCTGACACACGCATCTCCGACGCCGGGGTGGCCCACGTTGCCGAATTGACAAACCTCAAGTTTCTGGACTTGAGTGGCACCCAAATCACGGATGTGGGGCTCAATTATGTCGAGAGATTGCAGAAGGTCGAATCGTTGCACCTCAGTGACACGCGCGTCGGCGACGAAGGGCTTGCGCATCTTGAGGGACTAACGATGCTAAAGTACCTCGATCTCAGCCGCACACAAGTGACCGGCAATGGATTCAGGCATCTCAGAGAATGTCGCAACCTCGAAGGGATTCTGTTTGAAGATGTTCCCGTGACGGACGCGGGACTCAAGCACCTGAAAGGACTCACAAGGCTCAAGAACTTGCTGCTGCACGATACTGAGGTTACGGATGCCGGCTTGCAGTATCTGCAAGAACTCACCCGCCTTGAGAGGCTGTTCCTGAACAACACCCAAATCACCGATGCCGGGCTAGAGCACCTGAGGGGACTGAGCAATCTCGAATCGTTACGCCTCGGCAATACGGCGGTCAGCGACAAAAGGCTGGCGCAACTGAAGGATATGTCGAATCTCGGGTTCATCGATCTCACCGGCACGCAAGTTACCGGAACAGGATTGAAGCATCTCCAAGGGTTACCTGAACTCAGCCAGCTTGCACTCGATGGCTCGCAACTCAACGATGCGGGGCTGGAAATCCTCAAGACGTTAACGAATCTCGGCATTGTCACTCTCAGTCGCACCGGAATCACCGACGCGGGTCTGGTGCATCTCGAAGAAATGACGATGCTCAGCACCTTGGATCTCACAGAGACCGCCGTCAGCGATCAGGGCGTCGAGAAACTCCGGAAAGCGTTGCCGAGTTGCCAAATCGATCACTGACCGGCAGCGCGACACGCCACGCCATGGCTGCCACCGAAATGCTGACTGCGGCTCCATACCGCCAGTCTCTCGCGACGAATTCGATTGTCGTGAAGTCTGGTACTGCGTCGCGATCGTCGTGTCGAGTAGCCGGAGGCAAACCTGCCTCCGGGGGAGCTGTGTTTTTCCCGAGTGCCCCCGGAGGCAGGTTTGCCTCCGGCTATTGTTTGGCGGTGGCTCGGGGCAGACTGCGCGCAGCGAGCCCCCAGAGCGTTTGCAACTGGGGGCTCGTGGCTCGTGATCCGTTTCGCAGTCTTACGGCTTCTCGGGCGTCGCCTTCAGTTCGCCGCAGTCGGCGACCACGATCTTGGCTGAGGTTTGGCCGGAACGGGAGCCGTAGCTCTCGACCTTCTTGACTACGTCCATGCCCTCGACGACCTTGCCGAAGACGACGTGCTTGCCGTCGAGCCAGGCGGTCTTGATCGTGCAGAGGAAGAACTGCGAGCCGTTGGTGTTGGGGCCGGCGTTGGCCATGCTCAAGATGCCGGGCCCGGTGTGTTTGAGCGTGAAGTTCTCGTCGGCGAATTTCTCACCGTAGATCGACTTCCCACCGGTGCCGTTGTGCCGGGTGAAATCGCCGCCCTGGCACATGAAGTCCGGAATGACGCGATGGAACGACGAGCCCTTGAAGCCGAAGCCCTTCTCGCCGGTGCAGAGCGCCCGAAAATTCTCGGCCGTCTTAGGCACCACGTCGGAGCGGAGTTCGACCACGATGCGGCCGATCTTCTTTCCGTCGGCGGTCATATCGAAGTAACATTTCGGAAGTGCTTTATCGGCAGCCATCAGCAGCGATCCCCCAAGGGTAAGAGAAACAACAAACAACAAAACAAACGTTCTACGAAGCATCATGGTGAATTCTCCTCGAAATAGTGTGAGCAAAACCAGCAGCCCACCAAGTTAGCAGGAATCCGGGCGGATTCCAAGGGTGCCGGGCACATCAAGCTTACCTCGGTGTGGGGGGTTGTCAACGCCCGCGGCGGCGGCTATGCTGCGGGCGACCTGCTCGACGGGCAGCCTTTTCGATACCTCTAAGCTCAATGGTCTTCCATCTCCGGGTACGGTCGCGGCCTCGATCGGGGTGGTCACGTCCCCATGCCGACTGTTTGCAGGAGCTAGTGTCTGTCAGGAAAGTTTTTGATCTCGAAAAAAGTCGGGAAATTCGCTCGCGGGTGGGGTTGAAGATTTGA
>JABMRB010001138.1 GCA_013202865.1 Candidatus Nealsoniibacteriota bacterium
AACATCCCGCGATCCTCCCCTGCGGCCCCCGAGTCCGGGGACTTTTGATCGGCCCGGGCTCGCGTTCGGCCGGGCCGTCGTTTCGAGTTCGGGTAGTTGTCGGGTTTGTTGACGTAGACCACTTCGGTCTTCTTGGGCGCCGCCAGCCCCAGCCACCCATCACGGAGAAGACGCCATGACCCGACAAACCATGATTGGATTGGTACTGCTGGCGGTCATCTGGGCGACGACGGGACTCCCTGCCGGGCTCTTCGCCGCGGAGGTGACTCCCGCGGAGACTGGCCCGCCCAACGTGGTGCTGATCATCGCCGACGATCAGGGCTGGGGCGACTATGGGTTCATGGGCCACCCGACGATCCGGACGCCGCACCTGGATCGGCTGGCACGGCGGAGCCTGGTGTTCGAGCGCGGGTACGTGGTCGCCCCGCTCTGTCGGCCGTCGCTGGCGTCGATCGCGACCGGGCTCTACCCGCATCAACACGGCGTCGTGGCCAACGATGTGGATCCGACGCGACGCGCCGAATCCGATCGGCCGGTCACCGAGGCGTTTCACACGCACGCGAGCATGATCCGCCTGTTGACCGCCAACGGATACCTCACGCACCAGTCGGGCAAATGGTGGGAGGGTTCTTATGCCGCCGGCGGTTTCACCCATGGGATGACGCACGGCGACCCGGCCAAGGGTGGGCGCCACGGCGACGCCGGTTTGCAGATCGGCCGCCAGGGGCTTAAACCGGTGACGGAGTTCATCGATCACGCAGCGGCCCGAGACAAGCCGTTCTTCCTCTGGTACGCACCGTTCCTGCCGCACACGCCGCACAATCCGCCCGCCGAGATCCTGAAGAAGTACGAAGCGCCGGGCCGGGCCAATAACGTGGCGAAGTATTACGCGATGTGCCACTGGTTCGATCAGACCTGCGGCGAGTTACTCGGGCATCTGGCCAATCGCGGGCTTACGGACAACACGATCGTGCTCTATATCTGCGACAACGGGTGGGCACCGGTGGATCGGGCAGCGAAGAACCCGCAGGGCTGGTGGCCCGACTTCGCGCCACGCTCGAAAGGATCGCCTTTTGAAGGCGGAATCCGCACGCCGATCATGGTCGCCTGGCCGGGGCGTGTGAAGCCGGGGCGTTCGGCGGACCTGGCCAGCAGCGTCGACCTGATGCCGACGGTCCTGAGTGCCTGCGGGATCGAGCGGCCGGCCGACCTGCCCGGTATTGACCTACTCGACGCCGAGGCCCGCACCGGGCGAGACACGATCTTCGGTGCCAGTTACTCGATTCACAATATGACCCCGGGCGACCCTGCGGCGACCCTACAGTACCGGTGGTGCATCTCGACGCACTGGAAACTCTTGTTACGGAGCCCCGGCAGCGATACGACCAGGTACAAGACGGTACACGCATGGGACCGCACGTCCGCGCGGCTTTTCGACCTGAAAGACGACCCGCGCGAAGAAGAGAATCTCATCGACGACCACTCCGAGATCGCCCGGCGCCTGCGTGCTGGGATCGAAGCATGGCACGCCAACGTGCCGTAAAGCAGTCGGCCTCCCCTTACGTCTGCCTGCTGCGGCGAAAGGCGCTGGGCGAAATGCCCTCGATCCGCCGGAAAGCGGCGCACATCTGCGTCATGTCGTGGAACCCGCTCTCGCTTGCCAGATGCTTGATCGGCGTATCGCTCTCGGCCAACCGACGCTTGAGCCGTTCGACTCGCAGGCGGGCGATCTCCCGGGCAACCGAGCGGTCTAGCAACGCGCGAAACCGCCGCTCGAGCGTCCGCCGCTCGGCGAGTATCCCGGCCGCCACGTCATCAACGCGGATCTGCTCGTGGCTGTGCTCGGCAATGAATCTCAATGCCTCGGCAACCAACGGGTCGTCGACGGCCAAGGCGTCGGTCGACTGTCGCGGCAGCAGTTCGACCGGTTCGAGGTAGACCGGCTCGGTCGGCGGCGGCGCTCCGTCCATCATCGCGTCGAGCAGTTCGGCCGCACGAAACCCGACCCGCTCGTAGCCCAGTTCGATGCTCGTCAGCGCCGGTTCCGGATGGGCGCAGATCACCGGCTCGTTGTGGGCGCCGATCAACGCGGCGTCGTGCGGCACACGTACCTCGCGGCGCGTGCAGGCACACGCCAGGTAGCGGCACAACAGGTCGGTCGAGGCGTACACGCCGATCGGCGGCGACCAGCCGTCGATCCAGTCGTCCAACCGGGCGTTGAATTTATGCCATTTCTTTGCGCTGGCCGAATAGCTACTGGAAACCAGCAGCGACGAGCAGGAAAAACCGGCCGCGTCCAACGCCGCCCGGAATCCGGCAAGTTGCTCCTTGGAGACCCGTTGGCGGTGGTAGCCGGCGAATCCAAACTGGCGAAAGCCGCGAGCGATGAGGTGCTCGGCCGCCATCCGCCCGGAGGCTGCGAAGTCGGGTGCCACGACCGGCACGTCGGTTACCCACGAATTGAACCAGACGTTGACCAGCGGAATGCCCGCCTGCCGGGTCCACTCGAACAGCGTCGGAGTAACTCGGGCGATGATCCCGTCGTACGGCGGTTTGGATCGCTTCGCGTCGAGCGACGGACCGGCGTAGAGGTCGGGGATGCACTCCCAGTTGCCGCGTTGCCGGGCGTAATGCTGGATGCCGGCAAACACCTCGTGGTGCCGCTTGTAGGGCCACTCGAGTTCGACCGTCACCGCCACACGTCGCTGTTTAGCCATTGCCGTATCTCCGCCGCCGATCCCGGCGCTGTGTCGGGCGTGTTACTCGGCCACTGTCGCGAGACTATCATGTCGCGAAATCACAGGCCCATGTCGTAGTATAGCCGACCAGAGAAGCTCGTTCAAGCTCCACCCCCCCCGATGTTGTGGGGTTGTCGCAAAATACACGCGATTTGGCGCAAATCGAAAAGCGTTCTTGCTGGACAAATCTTGGAAACAGTATAGAATAGATCGTGTTCGTGATGGAGCCGGGTGAATTTTCCCGGGGCCATCCGCGCCGTCCGATTCCGTTTCTCTGCTCAATCTTGTAAGGCAGCGTCGCACCACGGCGAACAGGCGGTCACCTTCAACGGTGACGCGTGTTTGTAGCCCGAGGTGCATTCTTGCGGTGATCTGCCCGACGGCCGAGGACCTCTGAAGCCGCCGCGCGTGCCGATCGCTAGCGGACCCCCATTCGATTCGTATCGCGGGGATGGTGTGTTCCCCGTACCGGATAGACACGTAGAGCGTAAACCATTTTTCGGAAACAGGAGAGAAGTCATGAATTCTAGAATCTTCAAAGGGACCTTGGCGGTCCTGACCGTGGCCATGCTCGTCATGGCGGGCACTGCGGCCAACGCGGCAGTTATGACGGTCAGTTCTACTGCGCCCACCGTCGACGGCGCAGACATCGCAAACCTGGTGACAGGGACGCACAACGACAAGTGGTGGGCGGAGGGCGGTGGCGGAGCCGGCTCCGCCAAGGGCCAATCGTTTCTCACCGGCAGCGATCCCGTCCTGCTGACCTCGATTACGTATCAGATCGCGTCTACTCAAAAAGCCATGCCTACGAAGACCTACACCGTTCGCGTCGGCGCCCTCTCGGGAACGACGATCAGTCCGTTTTACTCCGAGACGGCCACGCAAGACTTCAATTGGAACACCACGGACGGCACCACTCTCAACGGCGAAGAGTACATGACCTGGACGTTAAATTCGCCCGTCTTTTTGTCGGCTAACTCGCTCTACGGTATTGATATCGGCCTGAACAGCTCCACCTCGAACTGGCAGTCCGGAATTCCGTACATCCAATATGTTAGAACAAATACTTACGCGGACGGCCAGCGCTACACCACGGGTGACGGGTATGGCGTGGGCGATGCCGAAGCGCACCTCGGCGGGAACGATGACCGAGTCTTCCATCTTAACCTCTCGACCGGCCCCCAGGCCGCTTACTGGGACATCAACGGTGCCGCGGGCGGCGCGGGCGGCGCGACGCCGACCGGCACGTGGGACGCCAGCGCGAACTGGAATCCCCTGGCCGACGGCACCGGTGCTACTGCCGCTTGGGCGGCCGGCCAGAAGGCCGTGTTCGCCGCCGGCGGAGACGCCACCGGCGCCTACACCGTCACCGTCGCCGGCACGCAGGACATCGGCGGCCTGAAGTTCGAGGAAGGAACGGTCACGCTCAGCGGCGGAACCGCGCTGCGGATGACCACCACGACGGTCATGGACGTCGCCTCGGGAGTGACCTCGACGATCGCGACCACGATCTCTGAGGACGCCGCGGGCCGACAACTGATCAAGACGGGTGACGGCACGCTCGTCCTCTCCGGCGCCAACAGCTACACCGGCCCGACGACCGTTCTCGACGGCACGCTTCAAGTGGGCGCCGCCGGCGCCTTGCCCGCCGTCACGGACGTGACGGTCGGCGACCTCTCGGGCGTGGAAAGCTCCACGCTGGACCTCGACGGCAACAGCGTCACGGTCGGCACCCTCACCCTTGTCGACAATGCGACGGTAAATACCTCCGGCGCGGCGACGCTGACAACCTCCGCTCTCACGTACAATGCCGGAACCCTGACCCTCGGCACGACCGCCCTGAATGCCGATTCGTTGACGGCCAACGCCGACCTCGACGTCAGCAGCAGCACCGTCTCCGCTCCCACCGCCGTTACCGTCAACAACTCCACGCTGACGGTGGGTCACGATATAGCCACACAGACGCTTACGCTCGACGGCGCAAGCATTGTCGGTGGTGCGGCTACGGCCGATACCAAGTACGCCTTCACGAACATTGCCGACTACAGCGCCGACATCACCGGCGCCGCTGCCGACCTGGTCATTGGCGAAGGCGGCGCAGCCGACCAAAAGGTAAAGATCAGCGGAACCGGCAACACCTACGGCGGTATCACGCGCCTCGACAGTGGCTACCTCGAAGTCACCCCCGACGCGGGCAACCTCGGCAGCGGACAGCTTGTGTTCAATGGCGGCAGTCTGCAGACCAGCGGCGCGTTTACCGGCATGCTCGGTGCAAGCAACGACATTAAGATCCTGGGCGGCGGCGTCCGCTTCGCGGCCACCGATGCTCCGCTGACCGTCACGCTCGATCGCGCCGACGGTACAGATGGGCCGCTGCAGTTTAGTTATGGAAGCAACAGCGAAAACGGCACGGGCGGCTCGATCACTCTCGGCTCGCCGACCTCGGACGCAATGGTGGAGCTTACCAACGATCTCACCGGCGACCATGGCGCCCCCGGGGGAGGCGGTCAATCCTACCACGTCAAGATTGGCACGGTTGACAACCCCAACTCCAGCAACGACATTGCGCTGGTGTCCGGCACCATAACCAACCCCCCCACCGCGAACCAAATAAGCTTTGAACACAGTGGCACGGGAACGCTGTGGCTGACCGGAACCAACACCGGCTTCGCGAGATATAGCCTCGGCGGCGGCAATCAAAGCGTGCTCCGTGCCGTCGACGGCGTTGGACTGTCTCCCACTGCCCTGCTCATATTCAATGGACACGTCTTGGAATCCAGCGGCACATTTGACCGCCAGATCGGTAGTATCGTCGGCAACGGCGTCGACCCCGGCCAGGTCGACTTCAACAAGGAGGGCGGTTTCTCGGCCTATGGCGGACCGCTGACCGTGTCGTTGGCTCCCGTCGGCGGGGCAGCAGGCGATCCGTTGACGTGGAATAGTAGAACCTTGGGCTTCAACAGCAAGTCCTTATACATGGGCTCGCCAACGGCCAACGACGTCGTTACGATCACGAACGCTATCGACGGCGCCAACGGCAACCGGAACATCTACGTGTCGGGGAATCCGGACTCGGACGCCGACCACGTCGTGTTCAAGGGCGCCCTGACCGGTTTTGTGGGCAGGACCCTCTATGTTCGAGGTACTTCCTCCCCCGGTGAACTGCGATTCAACGGCAGCGTGACCGCCAGCAATGTGCGGGCGGAAACCGGTGCCGCACTCGGCGGCAATGGAACCATCACCGGCAACCTGGTCATCACTGGCACCAGCATCGTGGCGCCCGGCAACGGCGTCGGCACATTGAACGTCACCGGTAACTCGGTACTGGACAACGGCTCGATCTACGAGTGGGAAGTCGGACAGGACGGCGAAACCGACGTGCTGAACATCACCGGCGGTACGCTTGACATGGACAACTTCGTACTGAGTATCCTCGACGCCGATGGTTACGTTGCCAGCGCCACCGACATGTTGCCGGTGTTTACCTACAGCGGAGGTGCTTCGGTCGACATGGGCGGTTTCGACAATACGGCCGCGAGTTTCGACACCTCGGCCCTGGACGACGGAATGTGGGACTGGTCGGCCGGTCTGGCGCTGACCGACGACGCAGGCACCATCTACCTGACCGGCCTGATCGGCGGTGCCTCAGTTGAAATCCTATGGGGTGGGGACGCGACCGGCAACTGGGCCACCGCCGAGAAATGGCTTCCCGTGGGTACGCCCGCGGGCACCAGTGCGGCGATCGTCGATACCGCGGGCGCCGTGGTCAGCGTCGCCGCGGAGGCCGACGCCAGGTCGCTCAACGTCAAGCAAGGGACCGTCGACGTGCAGACGGGCGTTGTCATGAATGCCGGCAACTCGGTGACCGTCGATACTGCCGGTACGGTGAACGTCGACGGCACGCTCAACGCTACCGCCGGCTCGGTAGCCGGAACGCTGGGCGGCAGCGGCACGATCGACGTCGACACGATCGAGGTGGCCGCTACCGGCACGCTGAACGTCGATGGCACGCTCAACGCCGCCACCGGTTCGGTGGCCGGAACGCTGGTCGGCAGCGGCACGATCAACGTCGAGCCGCTTGAAGTCAGCGGTATCCTTGCCCCCGGCGGTGACGGCGCCGTCGGCACGTTGACCGTCGGTATCGGTGAACTGGCGCTGTCTGCCGGCTCGGTATCCAACGTCGAGGTCAGCGTGGCCGCTGAAGTGGGCGACGCCGACGGGGTCACCCTCACTAGTGATCTTAGCTCACTGATGCTTGGCGGCGAGTTGAACGTTAGCAGTGCGAATGATCGCCAGAGCAACGACTTCTGGGCCGACGCCGTGCGAACGATCGTCGACAATACGGGCGGCGGGTCCGTCGGCTGGTTCGACCAGGGGTCCGGCGAGATGCAGGACAACGAGTTCGACACCGTCACCCCGGCACTCGCGGCCGCCGGTGACCCGGCCCCGCACATCGGCCAGGGAGCTTTCCTCACGGGCATCACCTACGACAGGCCCGGCGGGAATGCCACTCGTAGCGTCGACCTCGACGTGTTCGTCGCCCTGGGCGGCGACGCCGACGGCGACGGGAAGGTCTGGCTGAGCGACTGGGCCGCGTTGCGGGCCAACTTCGGCAACACGGGCACCGGCAAGAC